>QMLQ01000114.1 GCA_003646815.1 Deltaproteobacteria bacterium
CCGGCGTTAATTCAGCATTCATATTTGCAATCCCATTTATGGTTCCCGTCAATCCGTTGAGGGTACTGACCCCTGCTCCGTCGACATCTATGGTTACAGGGCCAGCGCCAACCACAGCCCCGCTCGAATCATAGACCCAGATATCAAAGGATCCAGAACTATTTATAGAATCATAGTAAGGCAACCCGGAAGTTTGATCCCAGAGGTTTTGTGTGTGATCTGTTGCCTCGTAAGAAGCCGTCATATCGGTCATTCGCTCCAATCCCACGCCCTGGGCATGGATATTATTTACCTCCCAGATGAGGGAACTGGAAAGTTGGTTCAGTTTGCCATTGTATTCCGGCAAAATGGAGTCACGCATTTCAAGCCAGCCCCCCATCTTTCCTCCGGCGATTGTATCTGTGATATCCACATCCGCGCCGCCGGAGCTCTCCCAGTTAACCGCGTTTCCATCAAAACTCAGGGAATAGCTCTCCGCCTTGCTTACGAGGAGGTTTCCTTTCCTCGTGGTTACTGTCATGGTATTGTCTGAACTCACATAATAAGAGATGTCAAGATATTCGGCGAGCTGGTTCACCAGGTGCTGGCGTTGATCAATCAGGTCATTGGCATCTCCTGTTATGCTCATGGCAACGATCTGTTCATTCAGGTTCGCA
This sequence comes from Deltaproteobacteria bacterium, assembly GCA_003646815.1. Lineage (GTDB taxonomy): Bacteria > Desulfobacterota > DSM-4660 > Desulfatiglandales > Desulfatiglandaceae > B46-G9. The sequence goes on from QMLQ01000114.1 coordinate 657, forward strand.
ATTTTTCCGGTAATCTCATTGATACTTTCGACCCCGGCATCCAGGGAGAGGTTCAATTCTCTGTCCACCTGATCAAGATCCGCCGAAACATCTCGAAATGCCTGGCAGAGGAATTTGCCCCGTTCAAAGAGCACGTTTCTTTCAGAATCTCCCGAGGGATTATTGGAAAGATCATTCCACGCGTTCCAAAAATCCGCCATCTGTCCGGTCAGGCTTCTCCCGGTGTTTTCATTGAAAACACCCTCCAGGACCTTCATATAGAGTTCCTCTTCCGAAGTAGCTGAAAGATCGGATTGACGCTGCTGGAGCGTGTTTTCAATAAACGCATCCGCGTTTCTCTGCACAGAGGTTACATCAACCCCTCTCCCGATGGTCACTCCATCAAAAGGAGCAGGCCTCATGGCCTGGAAATTTGCAACCTGGCGTGTATAGTCAGGAGTGTTCACGTTGGCCACATTATGGCTCACCACATCCATGGCCAGTTGCTGGGCCATAAGGGCGCCTTTGGCTGTGTTAAGGAGAAGGGTAATACCGCTCATTATAGATCCCCCTATAAAGAGTTACATTTCAAATCCCAATAACTGAAAGAATGACTCATGACTCATGACTCGTGACTCACAACTCATGACTCATGACTCATGACTCACAACTCATGACTCGTGACTCATGACTCCTGTTACACCTCTCTCTGGTAGATTCTCGCTTCACTCATTTTCTGCGGGTTCCTCAAGTGCTCGTACCCCTGCTCTTGCGCGCCGCTTTTCGCGATAATGCCAACCAGTTCATTAAAAAAACCCAGGGTGTCCTGGATGAATGACAGGTTTTCTTTCAGCCGGACCTGGATATCCTCTTTCAGCAGGGTTGTACGTTTGCTGAGTTCTCGGAACCAGGGCCATTCTCTCAGCGCACTGGCGCGAGGGGCCTCTAGTGAATGCTCAAAACAATGATTCAGGAGACACTTGATCTCGTTTCCGAGCTTATCGATATCCACAACCAGGGTGTTCTTTTTTTCCATTATTTCCCAGAGTTGATCCACGTCCACCTGGATAAGGCTTTCACGCTCCAATTCCAGGCAGTCCCTGAGCTGTTCCAGCATGGCAGCCTGTTTTTCGTAGCTACCTTCAATTTGCATTTCCAGGGAATTCATCGTATCTTCCTCCAATGACAGTCGTGAGTCGTCAGTCGTCAGTCGTCAGTCGTGAGTCGTGAGTCGTGAATCGTCAGTCGTGAGTCGTCAGTCGTGAGTCGTCAGTCGTGAGTCGGCAGGGGCTGCTCCTACAGCCCATTTTCTCTACTCACCACTATTTTATTAATCGGCAAAAACAGCCATATTCTGAAATATTTAGCGATCCCCCATGGCCACCCGCACATCTCCTGACCCACTCGGCAGGAACGCCATGGGATCAAGGGCCTTCCCATCTTTCCTCACCTCGAAATGGAGGTGCGGACCGGTGCTCCTTCCCGTCGATCCTACCTCCGCGATAACTGATCCTGCCTGCACCATGACACCCTCCGAAGCCAAATTCCTGCTAGTGTGCGCGTACAGGGTGGTCAGGCCCCTTCCATGGTCCAGGATAATGACATTTCCATACCCTTTTTTCATCCCGTTAAACACCACCTTGCCCGGCAGAACCGCCCTGATGGAAGTCCCGAGAGGAGCCGCAATATCAGCTCCATCATGAAACCGTCTCTCGCTCGTAATAGGATCTTTGCGCCATCCGAATCCTGATGACAACTTCCCTTTCACCGGCCAGGGCAATTGCTCAGGAACACTATCGCCCGTGCCTTCCTTTCCCTTTAATTGTTCATAAAGGAGTTTTGCCAGGCTGTTAGGCCCGAAGTCCGCCATGCTCTTTGATATCTCCATATCAAAGAGAGATTGGTAGATCTCTTCACCCTGCCCTCCATGCATGAGATCGCATTTATCAATGGTTTTTCGCATGCTCCTCAGGATCTGGTATGTCAGCAGGGATTCAAAGTCCTTGCACGCCTTTTTGAGCTTCTGGTCCCGCTGTCCAACGTCACCCTGCCCGGGGAGATAATTCCCTATGTTAATCTTAGCGCTCTGCATCATATCTGTATCATTGTAGGTTGAGCCCGTTGGCCTGTTGAGCCGGTTAGCCCGGTTTGATAGAACGAACTCTCCCGTTCTTGTCTAAAGCGAAGCGCTCCTTAAGGGCGAAGCCCGCTACTCGCACCGTTTTCCTTTTTCCTTTGTCCTTTAACCTTCTACCTATTACCCTATCCCGACTCATGACTCTAGACTCATGACTCCAGACTCATGACTCCAGACTCATATAATCTCCAAGTCAGCCTGCAAAGCCCCCGCAGCCTTGATAGCTTGAAACACGGCAATCAGATCTCTCGGCGAAACACCGATGGCGTTGAGGGCCTTGACCACTTCGCCCAGGCTTGTCCCTGACGGCATAACGATCAACCGTTTCTGTTCTTCCGCCACATTAACCTTGCTTTGAGGGGTTACCACCGTCTGTCCCTGGCTGAAAGGCGCGGGCTGGCTTACCTGCGGGCTTTCCTTAATAGTCACGCTCAAGTTTCCGTGCGCTATGGCCACAGATGAGATGCGCACATCCTGTCCCATAACCACCGTGCCTGTCCGCTCATCCATGATGATCCTGGCCTTTGAATCCGGGTTGATGTTGATCTGTTCCAGAGATGCCATCATGCCCACCATGTTTTTTCTCATTTCCCCCGGCACATGGACCCTGATGGTCCCGGCGTCAGAGGGAAAGGCCAGTTTCTGCCCCAGGGTTCCGTTGATGGCGTCAGTGACCCGCATGGCCGTGGTAAAATCCGGTTCATTCAATGAGATGACCAGGTCCTGCATTTTTGCAAAATGAAAGGGAATTTCCCTTTCTATGCTGGCACCTCCCGGAATGCGAGCCACGGTTGGGTGGTTTTTCTGGACCCCTCCCCCGGCTGCCCCGGAACTGGCAAAACCCCCAACAATCAGGGGACCCTGGGCCAGCGCATAGATCCTGTTATCCACTCCCCGCAGAGGAGTCAGAAGCAGAGTGCCTCCCTGGAGGCTTTTCGCATCTCCCACCGATGAAACCAGCACATCAAGTTTACTTCCTTCCCTCCCGAAGGGCGGCAGGTCCGCGGTCACCATCACCGCAGCAACATTGCTCACCTTCACGTCATCGGGAAGCGCATGGATTCCAAGGTGTTCCATCATGTTGACGAGGGACTGGACCGTGAATTTCGTGCCCGACCCATCCCCGGTGCCGTTGAGCCCTACCACGAGGCCGTATCCGATCAGCTGATTGCTGCGAACTCCTTTTAATGAAGCAATATCCTTGATGCGCGCCGACCAGGCCGGACCACAGCCCAGTAGTACAAAAATAACGGTGAAAACAGTCAGCACTTTAAAAAAGCGATAAGGATTCCTCATTATTTTCCCTCCTAGAAAGGCCAGACCACGTCCAGGACTCTTGCCAGCCATCCCGGCCGCTGCTTGTCGCTCACCGGACCACTGCCCGTGTAATCGATCCTTGCGTCAGCAATATAACTGGAAAGCACTGTATTATCGGGCGAAATATCGCTGGGCCGGATAATCCCCGACAGGGTGATATTCTGGGTCTCGTTATTCACCCTGATCTTCCGGGTCCCTTCAACAACCAGGTTTCCGTTTGGAAGGACCTGCACCACCCGGGCGGTAATGGATGCGGTCATGCTTTCATCACGGCTCGTGGAACCGGAACCATCAAATTTGTTGCCCATGGAGGCCTTGAACATGGCTGTATTGTCAAATGCCTTCGGAACCCCCCACGATTTCATCTTGGATTCGTAACCCAGGAGGCTATCAATCCCTGCATTAATGGAAGAGGTTCGCGCGGTCTTTGTATCGGCTTTCTTGGTGGCCTTGGATGTTTCCACGATATTGATGGTCACGAGGTCTCCTACCTTGTGTGCCCGGAGATCCTGGAAAAAACCGTCATAGCTGCTCTCCCGAAAGAGGCTCGCCTCTGTCGCCGATTGATATTCGTTTTCAGGGTGTATATTTGCGGGTTTTTCCGCAGCTGCGCGCACTCCCGGTGCCAGGGCCGCTTCCTGTTTTACACCTTTTCCACCCGCACAGGCCGACATTGCCATGGCCACAAGAACAAATATTCCAAACTTGATATATTTCTTCATACCCATTTCCCCTAAAAAGCGACTTGGACCTGCCCGGGTCCGGTTACCTTCGCAAAGATCTCTTTCCCGCTGCTGACATTAATGACCCTGATCTGTTCCCCGGAGCGCCCGTCCTCCATCACCTTGCCCAAAGCGCTCACTCTCACGGAACCGCTCTCGGCTTTGATAATGACTCGGTCACCCTTTTTCACTGCGGGGGGGATTTCCACCATTTCCTGTCTGATGACCTGTCCCGCCTGGAGACTCCTGGCGGCCCGTTTCCCGACCACCTGATCCAGGCTGATCACTTCCGCCCCGCCTGATCGCATTGATCTTTCAGTCACTTCAACAAGATCCTTTGCCTCTATGATTTCGCCCTTCCTGATTTTCCTCGCCGTCTTGATGATCCGTCGATTTACCAAGATCCGGCCGCTGACCGGGGTTTTCTTGTACAACCGGCCGTCAACCGAAAATGCAATCACCAGGGAAATATCACCCACGAAATCTCCCCCGGTTTTTTCCTGCACGCTCCAGGAAAGATGTCCACACGGCAGCGTAACCCGTCCCGGAACATGCACCCTTTCCACTTCCATATCTTTCCGGTCCCATGGGGCATGCCTGAATACATATTGTTTGAAAATATCGGTCAATTTCTTTCCGCTTACCGCTTGACCATCCCTGTGCACCAGGAGGTTCCGCGGGATCTTCACCCGCACCTGCTGATCGTCGCCCATGATGGATGCGAGGCGGTAAATGAGGTAACGGCTGTTCAGATCAACATCTCTTCCCGGGGCGGGAGCGGCGGCAATTTTTCGATCGCGCAAGGCTCGGACACGCGCATCGCTTTCCGGAGAAAACGTGGCTATATCCCCGAGCCTGATGGTGTCACCGCTCACCGTGGCCTTCTCTTTCACCAGGATACGCAACTCGCCTGCATTGCTCACCTGTCCAAAGGCCAGAATCACCAGTGTAGCTGTCACCAAGAACGCGAAAATTTTTGTCTTCTTGCTGCGCATTTCTTAACTCCTGAGACTGTTCAATTGATTCAGGCTGTTGACCGAAGGATCTCAGTTTTTCGTTAGAGCCCTCAGTCTAAATGCCTAAGAGGCTATTCTATCTCCTGATATTGTTAGCCATCTGCAGCATCTCATCAGCCGCCTTGATGGCCTTGGAACTGATTTCATAAGCACGCTGACTCGTGATCATGTTGACCATTTCTTCCACCACATCCACGTTCGACATTTCGAGGTATCCCTGGGAGACAGTGCCCATGCCATCCACACCCGGATTTGCTTCCACTGGATCCCCGGAAGCCAGGCTGGGCTGAAAGCGGTTCCCCCCTATGCTCAGAAGCCCGGACGGATTGGAAAAACTGTAGAGAGTCAACTGGGCGCTTGCCAATTCATTTCCCCCGGCATCCATGGCAACCATGTTCCCTCCCGAATCTATGGTAAAACTGACCGTATCGGCGGGAACTGCAAATTCCGGCTGGAGACGATCCCCGTCAGGAGTGCAGATATAGCCTTCACTGTCCACCTTGAAGCTTCCCGACCGCATGTAGACCTCTTCCCCATTACTCAATACCTTGAAGAAGCCCTTCCCCTCAATGGCCAGGTCCAGGTCATTCTTGGTCTGCACGTAATCGCCCTGGGAAAAGATCTTCTGCACCGACGTGGGCTTGGTGCCCATACCCACCTGGATACCGGTGGGAATCTGACCACCCGAAGCGGTTGCGGCACCCGGGGCCCGGAGATTCTGGTAAAGCAGATCCTCAAAATCAGCCCTGCTCTTCTTAAAACCGCTGGTGTTCACATTGGCCAGGTTATTGGCGATCACATCCATATTGAGTTTTTGTGCTGCCATTCCTGAAGCAGCAGTCCACAAACTCCTTATCATGATGACTCCCTCCTTCTTGCTTGATTCCCTATTCTCATTTCAGTCTAAACACCTTCAGCCCGCCTATCTTAACTTGCTGACCTCATTGATTGCCCGGTTGTCAAGCCCATCCATCACATGAATGGCTTTCTGGTAACTCTCAAATGCCCGCAGTGAATGAATCATGGAGACCATCTCTTCAGAAACATTCACATTGGAATCTTCTACATAACCCTGCCTGACGATGGTCGTTTCAGGCAGCGGGCGTTCCTCGTTTCCTTCTGCCGCCCGAAAAAGGGTCGCACCATCCTTCAGGAGGAGGTCCGGCTTGGTCAAATCAACCACGTCAAGCTGTCCCACTTCCGAGCCGTCCACCAGGACCTTTCCTGTCTTATCGATCATGACGTTTGCCCCTGAGATGGTTATGGGACCGCCTTTTCCGAGGACCGGATTCCCATCCTGCGTCATTAATAACCCCTGCTCATCACTGGAAAAATTTCCTTTGCGGGTGTAACGGATTCCTTCCGGGGTCTGAATCTTGAAAAAGCCTTTTCCTTCTATGGCCACGTCCAGGGAGTTTCCGGTGGGGCGGAGCGGGCCGTCGCTGAAATCCGTCAGGATGTGCACCAGGTTCTGATCCTGGCTCGGGACACTGGATCCCTGCGTGGTTCCGGTGCTCGCGGATCCGGCTCCCTGCAGCATATTTTGAAAGGAAATCTTGTCCCTCTTGAATCCAATGACCGCCGCATTTGCAAGGTTGTTGGCGATAACATCCGCCCGCACCTCCTCTTTCACGCAACCCCGAACCGCTTCCAGCATCCCAATCATATTCTCAAATCTCCTTGTTAAGTTCTTCTCCCATGGAAATTCCCAATTTCTTCCGGACTAACAACCTCAATAGCAATAACCGTACCACATAAAGCCGGAACAGGACCTACTGCTCAAAAAGCATAACCAGTTAATTTTAAAACATTTCTTCCCTCTCAAAAACCAATGGTGCCGCCCACTGTGACACCGGTTTCCGCCTGCCATGCATTTGTTTCCTGCTTGCGGAAAAAATTACCGATTGGAAGTTGAGCCGGTTTCAATATATCTCTCTTCCTCCTTTGCCTAACGCCTTTAGCTGTTAGACTTTTCCTTTATCCTTCCACCTATCCCGACTCTTGACTCTCGACTCACGACTCTCGACTCTTGACTCACGACTCATGACTCTTGACTCTCGACTCTTGACTCACGACTCATGACTCTCGACTGTATTCCTGGTTCATGCGATACGCAAAGGCGAGAACCTCTGCCACAACCTGGTACAGGGCTACTGGAATCTCTTCATACCAGTCGAGCTGCATCAGCGACTGAACCAGGTCAGGATCTTCTCTCATGGGAATCCCCTTTTCCTTGGCGATAGCGATGATCTTTTCTGCGACCGCCCCCCTTCCCTTCGCGGAAACCTTTGGAGCACTGTCTTTCGCAGCATCATATTTCAACGCCACTGCTTCTTTTCTGGTTTTCTCACTGTTATTTTTCACCATCTCTTCTCTTGTAACCCGCATTTTTCACGGGCAATCTACTGTGACGGAGGAACGCCACATGGCTCCTGCGTTGCGCTACTCCACTCAAATCACCACGTCCATCAATCCTTTTCCCCCTTCTTCCCGGGAAAAAGGATAAAACACGTTCGCCTCTTTTGTTGTTTCACAGGTAATTCTTGTCACGGACAACCCACGCTTTTCTATTGCCTTTTTCAAAAGAGCAATATTTTTTTCCAGAAACCGGCCCACAGATTCATCCGTCACTTGAAGAGAGAGCCCAACGCTCCTTTTCCGAAGCGCACAATCCGCATGAATTCCTCCCAATCGGCTGAAAAAAAGATCCATGTGAACATGATGGAAATCGTCCTCCTCCCCTTTTCTCCCGAATAACTCACCGTGAAGAAGCCCGCTTTGGTCTCCACCGGGCAGAAACCAGTACCAGCCCCAACCATTTCTGAGGGCCTCAAGGTTCAGTTCCTGGTGATTTTCAAGCAACAAAAGAAGGTGGTCAATACGGCCCATTTGTACGAGTCTCTCAGGTTCCGGCAAACTGGACCCATCAATTTCTTGCTTGAGGAAGAGCAGCATCCCCTTGAAATCATTTTCCCGCACCGCCGTGACCGGGTCGTCCACACGGCCAAGAAGATAACGGAACACTTTGTTTTCCCAAAAAATCCCGCTGCTGAGCACGTTCCTGGAAAGCCACAGAGCGTCTGCCTGCGCAGGTCCCTGGTAGAGAAGAACCGGAAGCAGATTTTTCAGGTTTTTCAGACCCTGGGATGACGCAAGTTCTCCAAGCAGTCTTCCGAAAAGGAGTCGATTTTTTTGTCCTGATATCCACTTTTTGCCGGCCGGCACCAGGCCGGAATCCCCATTTCCCATGACCTTTAATTCGATCCAGGGAGCTCCTTTCCTGACCAGGAATGAATAGGATTTGCCTTCTGCCAAGGAAACGGCAGTGCGGGCTTCAAAGGTTTTGCCGCCGGTGGTCACAAGGAGGGAGCCGTTCGCCTTCTGGTGGATTACTTTGCCCTGGAAAATCTGGCCGGGGATAAATTGGATCTTTCTCGGCGAGATTTGAACAGATGCCTTGCCGTGAACGGAACGACCGCCCTGGAGCCTGTTTATGGGAAGGCCTTTCATCGTTCCTTATGCGGTGACGGATTCTGCAGTTTCAGCATGAGCTCAAGCTCACCCTGGGGAATATCAAGCCGCCTGGCGATCTCCTTTCTGGCAAGGCCTTGTTCCAGGAGGGTCCTGGCGGAATTTTTCAGTCGTTCAGTATCGGTGGGGGAATTTTTCTCGGAAGGACGGGTTTTCTGCCAGGTGTTCATGAGCCCTTCGAGTCGAAGTGC
>QMLQ01000115.1 GCA_003646815.1 Deltaproteobacteria bacterium
GCACTCGGCATGGGCCGCGGCAAGCGTATCGATCCACGCACCGTTCTTTCCGATTTCGAGCGCCTTCCGCGCCAGGGCTATTGCCTTTTTGCAATCACGATACCTGGGATCCCTTGCTGTGGCTAATAACCACGCCAGGTTGTTGTAAGACCCCCCGCTCATGGGATCGAGTTCGATCACCCTATAATAATCTCTGATGGCATCCCTGTACCGTTCGAGGCCGGTCATAATAACCGCGCGGTTGTGCAGATAATCCGGTCTTCCAGGATTGATGGATAAAGCGTTGTCTATATCTTTCAGTGCCTCTTGGAGTAGACCTCTTCTGGCATGAATCCCCGCACGAAGGGAGTATGCTGGAGCGAAACGATTATTCAACCGAAGGCAAAGAGAGGCATCTTCGAGCGCGTGTTCAAGTTGCCCATTGAACATCTTTGCCTGGGCACGTTCATAAAAGCATTCTGCGCACTCAGGATTCTTTTCGATCGCCTTGTCAAAATCTGAAATGGCGGCCTCATAATCTCCCATTTTCACATGGGTTATACCCCGATATCGAAAGGCTTCATATCTTCCTTCATCCAACTCGATCGACCTTGTAAAGGATCGAAGAGCATCTTCCAGTCTGCCTCTCCGCGCAAGATCAAGGCCTCTATCCAGAGCTTTTCCCGCCTCGCTCATCAGGTGATTTTTTGTCTTATCCGCCACTGCTCATCCTCCTTGGCCACGCCAGACAGATAAGGGGAACCTTGTCCCAGGCCATACATAAAAGCTACACCCTGTCCGGATCCACCTCATTTTCGAGCTTTTTCAAGAGGGCAAAGGTGCCCAGATTCGGGTACAATCGGCCCCCGAGGGCCATCGATATCCATCCCTTTTCTTCAGAGACCACAATCACCAAGGCATCACTTACCTGGCTGAGACCAAGAGCTGCACGATGTCGAGTTCCCAGTCCGAGCCGCTCCAGTTCCAAGGCATGCGGGGCCAGAGGGAGCAGACACCGGGCTTTCCGGATACGGCCGTTTCTGATAAGCGTCGCTCCATCATGGAGTGGATTTCCGGGATAAAAAATGCTCTCAAGGATAGCCCCGCTCACCTCGGCCTCAATAGTGACTCCCTGCCGAAGATATTGCTCCAGATTATTCTCCTGCTCAATTACAATAATGGCCCCATGACGTTTCGAACTCAGCTTTGAAATAACAAGGACGACCTCACCCGGAACCTTTATGCTGGGAGAGATGCAACATTTTAGATGCTGCTGGAGCAAACCCTTCTCTAATTGGCCGAGCCCTTCCCGTATTTCATATATTTCTTGGAGGAAACTACCCAAATACGAACACTGTTTCAAACATGAAAGCTCCCCGTGAAGATCGAGAACTTGGCATTTCAAATCCGCAAGCCTTTCCTTGATGGCCTCTTCGTCACTTGGGATGTGTTCGTAATCTGTTGGGATCATTTCACCCATTTTTCAATTCCCCCAACCTGAGAGCTTAAAACTGGACTGAAAGTTCCTCCAAGAAAGACCTATCTCCTTGTAAGGCCGGGCACCAGGGCCGGCGGTATAACCAGAACTGGGCACGGCGACCAAAGAAGAGTATCCATCGTCACCGATCCTAAAGGACCCACCCGAACATCTTCTCCCGCCTGCATGGGAACCGTCGTGCCGGTTCCCATTATGATTAAATCCACATCCGCATTCCTGGCAAGCTTGACAATCTCACTCACCACATCTCCGTCCGACACATTAATGGAATAATTGTCAAATCCCTCGCCTTTCATCGTGTCAACATATGCATCAATTACACGCGCTTCCGCCTTCCTTATTTCTTCCTCCGTCTCATCCTGGGCCATGTTAAGACGTCCGAGTCCATGATAAATCCAGAGCCTTGCGCCATTTTCTCTGGCCATATTGAGTGAAAACTGGAATACGTGTTCACAATACTCCGTCAGGCAGGTACAAAAGAGAATTTTCTTATACATCGTCCTCCCCCCTTCCGAACATGGGAACATCCTGGCGCGGTTTCCGTTTCCTCATGCACGCGCCAGGATATCCCTGTGAACGTATCTCCATCCCGTTCCGACCGCGGGATGGCACCGATTACCTTCCGCCAGCCGGAAAAGCCATCTCATCGCATCTCCAGCAACCCTGCTCCCGCAGATCACCGTCAAAATCGATGTCCTTGTCGCAGAGCCACCCGTTCCCGTCTTTGTCCTGAAAGTACTTCAACGGACGAGCGGGCTTATGGGTATCCGTGGTAGCCTCGATTCTTTTGTCTTCTGCCATTTTCCTTTCTCCTTTCTTTTAACTATATTTTTATTGAACTTGCCCTCTATATAAAGCATTAAACATGCCAAAAAGGAGAAATATTGGCAGTCTAATTTATATTGATTTATCAACAGGTTATTCGGATTTGACATTGAGACATTCAAAAAATAGAGAATGGAGGTGCATATCTACTACTATATACAATGATCTATAGGTGCAAAGATGCTACTTTTTCAGATTTGTGCCGGCCATCTTTATCCGGCAACCGAATGTTGAGCTTCTTTATCTTGCGAAAAAGGGTCGTCTTGTGGATCCCCATCTCCCGAGCTGCGGCAAGGCGATTCCATCCGTTCTTTTTCAGCATATAGATGATAAATTGCCGCTCCATTTCTTCAAATGTATCAGCGCGGACAAAGGAATCCAGGGTTGGGCGCAACGATTCCGGCAGGTGCTTTACCTGAATCAGGCCACCGGGACAGAGGACACATCCATGTTCGATAATATTTTCAAGCTCCCGGATATTCCCCGGGTAGTCATAGCTCATCAGGATATCAAGAGCGTCATGGGAAATGGATTCTATATCCTTATCGTGCAGGCCTGAAAAGCGGCTGATAAAATGGTCCACCAGTAACGGCACATCTTCCAGCCGTTCTCGTAAAGGGGGAATCTCCAGCTTGATAACATTAATCCGGTAAAAGAGGTCCTGCCTGAAAGTGCCGGCCGCCACCATTTTTTGAAGGTCACGATTGGTAGCCGTGATTATTCGCACGTCTGCGTTCAGGGGTCGGGTACCACCGAGCGGCTCGTAGACTTTCTCCTGCACGACCCGAAGCAACTTTACCTGGAGCGGGAGGGGCAGATCACCAATTTCATCAAGGAACAATGTCCCCCCTTCGGCCCGCGCAAAACGCCCCTGTCGTGACTTGGTGGCACCGGTAAAGGCGCCTGCTTCATGCCCAAAAAGCTCTGACTCGATCAGGGTTTCCGGAAATCCTCCGCAATTGACTGCGACAAATGGCTTCTTGTTTCTCTGACTCAACCCGTGAATAGCCCTGGCAAAAACCTCTTTCCCGGTGCCGCTCTCACCGGTGATCAGCACGGTGCTTTCACTTTCCGCTATGGTGGGGAGGATATCCAGAATTTTTTGCACCTTGTTGCTTTTACTGATAATGTCTCCAAAAGAGTAGGTCTTTTTTATTTCCTTCCGAAATTCCTCAACCTGTCGCAGGTCACGGAATGTTACCACACCCCCTTTTAGATTCCCGTCTTTATCTTTGAACACTGCTGTCGAAATACTCACTGGGACCTGGGTGCCATGGCTGTTCTCTAGGTATACCGCAAGACTGATAACCGGCCTCTCGGTGTCAATGGTATACTGGATAGCGCAGGTGTCCCTGCAAATATTCGATTTCAAGACCTCATAGCAATGGCGACCCATGGCCTTTTTTCGGGATATCCCGGATATCCGTTCCGCCGCTTTGTTGAAACAGGTAATCCGCCATTGGGAATCAACAGTCATCACACCGTCACTGATGCTCTGGATCACCGCTTCAAACCGCTCCGGAGATGGCTCATCTAAAAAGTACGGGGTTGTCATAAAACGGGTTCCCCTTCGTCTTTTCAGCTAAAATTCTCAAATACGGGGAGAGATCGTATCCCCGGAAATATCTTGAATGTTTTCTCTTGGTAATGCCACCGTAAAAACTGAACCCTTTCGAAGTTCACTCGAAACCCTTATATGTCCGCCATGTGCCTCAACGATCGCCTTCACTGCGGCAAGCCCCAGACCGAAACCTTTCTTTTCGCGAACAGCTTGGCCCCGGTGAAACGGATCAAAAATGGAAGAAAGTTCCTCTGGGGAAATCCCAATACCTTCATCGGAAATCTGAACAAACACCTCATTTTTGGTTTTGCCCGTCTTCAGCCGAATGGTTCCTCCCTTTTGGGTAAACTTTATGGCATTGTCCAGTAAGTTAGAAAAAACCCTCCGCAGCTGAATAGTATCAGCCTTAATTATGGGAAGTTCCTCTTCATTTTCAAATTCAAGCCTCACACCGTACTGAGAGGCCTTCAGGTAATATGCATCAAGCATCTCCAAAAGTTCTTTATCAAGCAACATTGCGTCCAGATTCAGACAAATCTTGCCGGCCTGAAGCCGTGAAAATTCCAGGAATTCATCAACAAGCCCCTCAAGCCTCGCGGCCTCATTACTTGCTATGGTGAGATATTTCTTCTCTTTGTCAGGTGAATGATCTCCTTGTTTCTTAAGAAGTCGAAGAACAAATCCTCCAATAATAGTAAGAGACGATTTCATGTCATGAGCGAACATGGAGATAAGATTGTTTCTCTCTCTTTCAAGCGCTTTCAGCCGGGAAATATCTTGAAATGACTCAACGCCGCCAATGAGATTTCCTCTATTGTCAAACAGCCCTGCAGTATTCATCCTCACCGGAATTGTTTCTCCCCATTTATTTCGAATAGTTGATTCCACAAGGGATATGGGAACATGCCCCCCAATAACCGTCTTCAATGGACAATGGCTTAAACACATGCCCCCTTGAAGGATTTTCCCGCAGTATTTTCCAGTAACCTCTTCTGAAGAATATCCCGTAATTCTTTCAGCCCACGGGTTAAACCCTGTAATTCTCAAATCAGCATTCACAGTGAGAATCGCAACCGGGACACTATCTAACACAAACTTATAAAAGGTGAGGGTCTGCACATCATCCCTCTTTTCTGCTTCCACGCCCTTTTCTTCTAAAAAAATGGTCATCGCATGTAAAACCACCTCTGCTGAAAAATTTTCTATACGCCAAAGGCGTAAAGGATGAAACCTATTCCAATCCCAAAAACAAAATTCAAGACCTTGATAAAGATTGAATCTTTAATGCTGTATGACAGCAGGGGAAGCATTCCATGCCCGTCCTGGACAAATGAGCTGGTAAGAAGTACCGAAAATGGAATGAGTGCTTCTGTATACATCATGACGAAAATAAGATGGGGGCCGGATTCGGGGACAATCCCCATGAGTGCCGCAAACAGAAGCACCCACATCATGTGTGTTTTGATAACAGCACCCAGGTCCCAAAAAGAGAGTCCCCAATGAAGGAAAAAAAGGGCCCCAAAGGTCCACAGGAAAACCCGAAAGAGATGCTTTTTGATGATATGATCCCAGATATGAGCGTTCAGATAATGCTCAGACGAAATCACAATGATGTACAAAGAAGAAAGGATAAGGCTGAGGAAAGTGACTCGCTTCCACGTCCAATCACTATCGCCGATAATGCCTGTCAGGACCAGCACAAGGAAAAAGCCGATCAATATGAAAAGAAGAAAACGGGTAAAAGAAATATCTCTCACATTTTTCGATAAATTCTTGAATCGAAGTTTATGCAAATCCGTTGAAGGTGCTGGGGTCTCTCCCAGGCATTCCTCGCAGTCGGCCTGGAGACAAGTCTCACAGGGTGTCACATGTAATATCTTTATCAATTGATCACTCACCCAGGCAAAACCAACCCCCAAGATGAACAGAAGCACAAAAAGCGTCAAAGCAGTCCCTGGAAACTGGGAAAGCATGATAAATGCCTCATCGCCTGACGTTGCGATCATTCCGCCCGTAACAGCCCCGAAAGACAACATACCATGTACATACAGGGTTACATTCATAAATGCCCCAAGACACCCGGGGGTAGAACCGAGAAAGGAGGCCAGCGTGTACTGACGCCACCGACCTCCTTGCATAAGCCTCGATGTGGCACCCTTGGTGGCAATATTGATGAAGTCCACCAGCAGCATCATCGAAAACACGAAAAAGGTGATCAGAAGCGAGTGTTTTACGATAGGGACAATGTCCATTTTAATTTTCGTCGCAAGGGCTCAAGTATCAACGGGTCATCATGGTTCCACATTTCGGACAACGCTGGTCATAGCAGGGAATGCCCACCTGATGCTGGACCTTCTCGCCGCAGTTGGGGCAAACACAGTCCCCGCCGGGGCCCGCACCGAAACCACCACCTCGACCTCTTCCGCCACCGCCGCCCATACCTCCGCGGCCGCCCATGCCTCTTCCCGTGCCGGGGCCTTGACCTCTCGGGCCTGTTCCATCTCCTCTCGGCATGCTACCACCTCCTCTTCTCAAAAAATAGCCATCCATTCGTTGCTGCAAATCTTGCCTGTTCAAGCCCAGACCATTATGGATGCTTTAATTGAACAGTCTTCAGCCTATAGCCTAATCGACCTGAGCAGTTTTGAAGTATTATACCACAGAATATTTTGGGCCTCCACCACCCTCGGGGGGAACCCACGTGATATTTTCATAGGGATCCTTGATGTCGCATGTCTTGCAATGAAGACAGTTTGAAAAGTTGAGCCTCATCTCGGGTTCCCCTGTTTCCTCATTTATCTCGATTTCATACACATTAGCCGGACAGAAACTGACACATGGATTGTGATATTCTTCCGTACACCTGGTATAACAAATATTGAGATCCCCTATCTTGAGATGTGGTGGCTGCTTTTCCTCATGGGTTGTCCCTGAATAGTAAACATCACTCTCCTTGTCGAAGGTACGGCTACCGTCAAACTTGATAATGCCCTTCATTTCATCTGTCGGGGCAGAAGTCCCGTACACATCTTTGACTCTTTTCAAATGGCTGTGATCTGGAGTTGTGGGCAGCCGGTCTTTCAGTATTTTCCCTCCCAGGAGATACTGCAATCCCCCTTTTACTACCCCACTCCAAAGGCCCTTCTGAAAACCCTGGTGAAAATTGCGGACTTTGTAAAGATCCTTGCCTACCGGACTGTTGTACAGTTTTTTCTCGTATTTTCCCAAGTGCTTTTCAGAGAAATCATTGTTCGCGAGAGCATCCAGAATCGTCTCGGCTGCAAGCATCCCGGACTTCATGGCAACGTGAATTCCTTTGATCTTCTGGCTTATGAAAAGATTCGCCGCATCTCCAATAATCACTGCCCCGTCCAGACCGCATTTGGGAATAGAAAAATATCCGCCGACCGGTGCGGTCTTTGCGCCGTATTGAACCAGCTTGCCTTCTTTGAGGATCGCTGTAATAAAAGGATGAAGCTTAAACTTCTGGAATTCCCTGTGAGGGTCGAGGTAAGGATCTTTGTAATCCAGGCCCGTCAAAAGGCCCACGGAAACCATATTGTTTTGCATACCATATATAAATCCCCCACCATATGTATCCCGTTTGAGCGGATATCCCATTGTATGGATAACGTTTCCTGGATTCATTCTCGCTTCAGGAAGCTCCCAAACTTCCTTTACCCCAACCACATAGCTCGCCGGATTCCTGCCATCATCCAGGTGAAATTTTTGGATAAGAGCTTTTGTGAGATTTCCCCTGGAACCATCCCCAAAGATCGTTACTTTCGCATGCAGATCAATGCCAGGCTCATAGTTTGCTTTTTTGCTGCCATCTTCATCTATTCCTTTATCGCCGGTTCGAACGCCGATTACCCGGTCTCCATCATAAAGAATTTCCGTACCGGCAAATCCGGGGAAGATATCAATTCCTGCTTCCTCCGCCTGCTCTCCCAGCCATGCGGTCAACCTTGACAGGGAAACAACATAAAACCCGTGATTGTTCAGTGGGGGGGGCACAAGAGGAGCTTTCAGACGTCCTTTTTCTGTGAGCAGACAAACCTCCTCTTTTGTCACTTCTCCTTCAAGTGGCGCCCCTTTTTCCACAAAGTCAGGCATAAGTTCCCGTAAGGAAACAGGGTCCATAACCGCACCGGAAATACTATGCGAACCCACAAAAGCCCCTTTTTCCAGCACTGCTATTGAAATATCATCTAGTTTTTCCCCTTCGCCAGCTTCATTGTGTCGTTTTATCAGATTAACGAGGTGCAATGCTCCACTCAGGCCGGCAACACCTCCGCCCACAAAAAGGACGTCCACTTCCATGATATCTCTTTCTTGCAATGGGTTAACCTCCTTGCCTCTTCAAGGCATCCTACAACAATGTCTTTCTATGAGTCCAAGCCTCCCAACCTACTGCCTTCGAATCTCCTCCCAACCTTGTTACGGTATTACTCAAAGAAGAGATTTGATTTTTTCAGCAATCACTGATTCCGGGACTGCTCCCACGATTTCATCAACCCTTTTACCGTCTTTGAAAAACATGAGAGTCGGGATACTCATAATCCCGTAATTCAAGGCGGTTTTTTGGGCTTCATCAACATTCATCTTGCAAAATTTGAATGTGCCGTCATATTCCCCGGAAAGTTTCTCTATGGTCGGCGAAACCATGTGGCAGGGACCACACCACGGGGCCCAGAAATCCACCAGGACCGGGGTTTCCGATCTCACCACCTCTTTTTCAAAATCCTGTTCAGTTATTTCATGCACCATTTTCTCTTTTTCCTTCCTTTCTAAATTTTCTTATCGAAAGTCTCAAACTTCCGACACCGTTATTGCTTCCTGTTCACAAACCTCAACACAACTCTCGCATCCAAGACATTCTTCCCCGTTTACCGGGACCGACTTTCCATCTTGGATTTCGTAGACATCCACTGGGCAAACGTCCACGCATTCTTCACAACCGATACATTTTTCAGCATCAACCTCAGGCTTATACATAACGTTCTCTCCTCCTTTTTCTAAAAATTTACCCGTTATGCAGCTTATTCGCCTGCTCAACGAGTAATGATTTCAAACGATCCAGGGTTATGGGGTACGCCTGGATGGGAATGCCCATCCAATCAGAATATTCGAGGAAATCTTCCGGACGTTCCGCCATGTAGCGATCAATGTAGCCGATAGCGTCCAGCACAATTGCGCCTCCGGTATGACGCGGAAAATTTTCATTGGCAAGTCCCTGATCCCATCCCTTAAACACGTAGTGACGAAACTTCACCCAGCCCGGTGTCATCCACCACACTTTTTCTCCACCGGCAACTTCCTGGGCTATTCGCTCCCGGTCTTCTTCACTGGCCAACATATCCATACAGTGTGTCGCGTCTATCCGTGCAACATCAGGCCCCAACTCCTCAATAATCTTTTTCATGGTTCGGTAGGGATCGTCGCCATTCACGTAACAGAACTTCCCCCCATAGACCACAAGGACCTTGTCCGCTTTTTCTTTGGCTTTGTTGACCCGATAAATCAACTGCCGCTCAAGTTCCTTTGGTACTTCATGAAGGCCTGGAGTGTTGTAAAAGATGTGTCTTGCATCCAGGAATCCTTCCTTTTGCAAATGGCTCAACTCCAAACTCAACGTTCC
>QMLQ01000116.1 GCA_003646815.1 Deltaproteobacteria bacterium
CAGGATATTTGTACCTTTTAGAAAAGGGAACTTCAGATTAGTCAAAGTAAAAAAAGGTATCCTCCTTCGTTCTTGCTCCAAAGGCTACGCTTTCTTGCTCCAAAGACTACACCTTTTTGCTCCAAAGACTACGCTTCTTGCTTCAAAGGCTACGCTTCTTGCTCCAAAGACTACGCTTCTTGCTCCAAAGACTACACCTTCTTGCCAGGGAGTGTTTGACTTCCGTTCCTGCTAATCCTCAACATTTATATCCCATAAAATCAAAATCTTACCGGAAAAACTGGTAAATCTCCTGAAGAAAAAATGGCAAAGTTTCTATTAGTACTTGTAGAGGCCAACGATCTGACAAAATAGTACCGAAATGAGCAACAACTGAAAAAGGGAGGGGGAGGCTACCATGCAGCAAAACGCCAGAGACAAGAAACTGGTCAAACAGGATATCAACTTCCTGGAGTATCCCTTATGGTTCCAGGATGAACGACTTCCCGAGGGTTTTGTTTGGAAAGACCGCGATGGATTCGTGTACAGGGCCGGGTACAAACCACCTACAAGGCTGGATGGGCTTTATCTCATGTACTGGATGCTTCGTTCCCAGCAGGCTGGATGGGCCGAGCATATTTGCGTGACTCAGAGAAACAATATGTCGTCCTGTGGCGTCTACCCAAACAAGTCCAAGTCTCTGAGACTCCAGGATAGTTGTGAGCGGTGGATTAACGTAACCGTCAAGTTCAAGGGAACATTCTATGACGGAAAACGATACGAAAACCTGCAATTCAACATCATTAACGACTGGTGGACAAACAAAAAAACAAAACATCTCCAGATAGATTTTAACAAAATCTGGCTGGAGAAAGTCAAGCACTCGAACTTTTTCAAGCTTATAGACTTCAACGAAATCCGCAGACTGCGATCTCCACGGGCAGCTCGATTGTACGAACTTCTGGTCAAGAACTTCCAGGCCAGGGATGAGTGGGTTATAGATGCTCAAAAGCTGGCCCACAAATATCCGATGCCCCGTAAGTACGTGTCGCAAATCATCCGTGATGTGAAAGCGGCTTTGGATGACATAACCAGACATACCTCACTGCAAGTAAACATGAGTATGGAAAATCATGAAAGGGGTAAGGCCATGCTCCACTTCGAAAAGCTGACCGGGAAAAAAATATACCCAGAACCCCCCGGCCGAAGTTCCGGACCTGATCTGCCATCTGAGGTGAGGCGGCTTGTGGGCCTAATAAACGAGAAGCACAGGGGAAAAAGGACTGTGATTGATCTGGTAACCAAGGCAGTAGGGGAGCTTGGTGTTGAATATGTGAAACGCAATATCCTCTATACCAACGAAAAAGCTGATAAGAACTACCAAGCTTATCTAGGCCAAGCCCTGAAGGAAGATTGGGGCCTCGGATGGTGGGAGGATAAAAAGAAGGCAGATCAAATCAAGCAGTGTCCTGAACTCCCCAGGCAGGGCCAAGATGAGGAACAGGCAAGGCGGGAAAGGGTGCTCCGCCGCCAG
Source organism: Deltaproteobacteria bacterium (assembly GCA_003646815.1). GTDB lineage: Bacteria > Desulfobacterota > DSM-4660 > Desulfatiglandales > Desulfatiglandaceae > B46-G9. The sequence continues at coordinate 1,514 of QMLQ01000116.1, forward strand.
GCCCGGGTATACATTGAAAACCTGGATGACAAAGGTCGCGAAAAACTCAGACAGCATGCCATGGAAGTAGTGGACCCGGAAATGCGAAAAAAGGTCAAGGCTGGTGACTACTTCGCCAATGTTGGCCTTAAACGCAAAATGGAGTCTCTGGTCATGGGTGATGGACACGATGGAATGTCAAGCTGAGGAATACGAGCAATAGCAATCATCTCAACTTTCAGGTACGGGCTGAAAAATTAAAGAAAAATATTCAGGAATATTTCAAAAGGACCAGGGTTCCGCTCAGGTATATCCATTGCTCTTTCGACAATTTCGAAGTTACGAAGGAGAATGAATGGGTCGCCAAGGTGTGCAAAAGCTACATTTTGGACCCGACCAGCAATCTCTTATTGTATGGCAGATATCCCACCGGAAAGATCAGAGATTAGGAATAAAACAGGGTGCACATAGGGTGCATTTGAGCATATATGATTCATCACAACCCATTACAATCTGACACCCTAAGTGTTTGATATCATTGTAACCGGTTGATATTATTAATCTAAATATATATCTGGCAGTCATGAGGTCGTCGGTTCGATCCCGATCAGCTCCACCAAAAAACTATAAAGGCTGACCATTCGTAATAGTGGCCAGCCTTTCTTATTTCTAGGAAAACGATTGCTCGAATTTACTCCGACGGTCTTTTCTTTCCCATCTTAGTGGCATTTAAAGGCATTCATTACAAGCAAAACAGGTCATTCTCTGTGCTCTCCGTGACTCTGTGGTGAATACAACATGGGTTTCATTCTAAAAGGGCGGTGTCGCTGTCATACCGCTCTGAAAAGACAGCGGCCTTTCCCGCAAAAATATTGCATGAGGTCAGGATATATTCAGCCACCTCCCGCCTCCGCTCTTCCGCCATACTGTTGAAGCTTTCGGCAAAGGCGTCGTCTCCTGAAACAGCAGAAAGCACTCCCCAGATCTGTGAAGGAGTCATATCATCTGTTATGCTCATTCCACCACCGGGACGTTTCCCCTCGAAAAGATCCTTCGCCATCCCAAGAGAATCTTCCAGCTCTTTTTGCAGGGCCTTCACTTCTTTGCTGATGGCCCCCACGGAACGACATTCTGGCGACACAGGAAGGATGTTTGTCTGATCCCCTAAGGTGATCCGGATGCCCAGGGAAACGCTTTTCCCCGATGCTCCCTGATCATTTCTTGCAACAATAAGTTGAAATATCTTTGTCATATTCTATATATCCATTTCACAGGTGGAAAGCGGTGGTCTTGGTGCATTTATGACAAAGCCTTTTATAGAATGTCAAAGGTCAAATGCCTAAAGAAAAAAGCTTCTTTCCTCTTGGTCATTTGGCATTTGGATTTTGTCATTTGGTATTTTTGTGTTTAGTGCGTTCTCCAGAGACAGGAAAGAACCGCTGGATAGGTCAAAAGAGACCGCTTCAACCATTGGAGGATTAAAGGGTGATTTCGGTTTCTTCGACCGCGGCTTCCACCTCCATTTTCACCCCCGAGCTGGAGACATGGTTGTCGCAGGCTTCCTTAATGGCCGTGACTTCCGGGTCTTTTCTGGTGGGATCATGATGGAACAGGATCAGGCGACTTACCGATGCTGCTATTCCCAAATTCACGGCGGAGAGATAGTCTGAATGTCCCCATCCCTTCCGATCGCTGATTTCATCAGGCGTGTATTGTGCGTCATGTATCAAGACGTCGGCGCCCTCGCAGAAACGGACGCACTCCTTCTCGTGAACGGTCTTCTTGCCCTTCTGTGTAAGTTCGTTATCAGTGATGAAAACGACTTTCGTATCATTTTCCTGGAAACGGTATCCAAACCCGCCCTGCGGATGATTGATGGGAATCGTATCTATGACAGCGCCATCAATGCGCAACGGCTTCTGCTGGATTTCATCAAGATAGTCAATGGTTGCCTTGAGGTCGTCAAATCTCACCGGGAAAAAGCCGTCTCCCATCTTGTTGTCAAAGGTGTACCGGAGACCTTTCATGCAGGTGGGATAGCCGTCAATGATTATCTTTGTGGCCGGATCGAAGATCGGAGCAAAAAAGGGAAAGCCCAGAACATGATCCCAGTGTATGTGGGTAATGAGGAGATGAATGTCCACAGGATCGCCAGAAGCCTGAAACTGTTCACCAAGTCTCCGGATACCGGTTCCCGCATCAACGATAACTTTTCGGCCGCTTTCCAGGGTCACTTCCAGGCAGGTGGTATTTCCCCCATAGAAGGTGGTATCTTTTCCCGGGACAGCGATAGACCCCCTGGTTCCCCAAAATTTGAGTTTCATACGCGGTGTTCCATTTGTATAGTGTTCGGGCGAGAACGAGGTTGAAGTTATCTCAATGTACGGAATCCAACAAACCGTGTCAATTCAAAAATTGGAAAGCTCACCGGCACGCACGATATGTTGTGCCTTCTCCTTCAGGTTCAGCGCAAAACCATCGCTGCTTCCCAGACCCTGTTCCACCCGGTCAAGGATGTCATAATAGAGATTCCAGCCCCGCCTTTCTCTCTCGAATCGATCCTTGATCCCCCCTGTCCGGCTCGTGCTATTCTTTACCATCTCCCAAATCCGCTTTATTCCCATTTCCGCAAGTTCGGTTGCTTCTCTTTCTTTTCCCGCGTGAAAGGATGAAGCAACATCCATGGCAAATCGGAGGTGCACGATCGTCATGGGAAGGCGGGAGATAAAACAACCGGTAAAGGGATCAACCTCCCTTTTGATGTATTCCACCTCATCATGAATCGCGCCGGCGTATGCCGAAAAAACGAGCATGCGAATGTAGTCTCCCACCTTCTTACCCGTTGCCGCGGCCTGCATTGCCTCTTTCGCAAACGCCTCCTTGTCGTGTCGCATGACCAGGCCATCTTTGTGGAGTGATCGAAGCGGTTTACCGTCATACTGTCCAAGCATGGACAGGAGATAGGCCTGGTCTTCAGCACGGCCCACAAAGCCCGGGGTAAAGGGGCGGTACTTTCTTAAACGATCCACGAGGATACCCGTGGTTCCGCCGGTCACATGAACTCGCTGGATCACCCGTCGAACCCCGTCCAAGGGAGATTTCCCATACTGTGTCATCATTTCCGCCTTAGTGGAGACGGCCTGGGGCAGCCTGCTGAAAAAAATCCATTCGCTTCCCGCCGGGTCCTGAGAGGGAAACGGGACATCGGGAACAAAAAGAGATGTCTTGCTGTCCTCGCGGTTCACCAGCGCACCTGCAATCAAACCCAGATCCACCATCCGTCCCTGGAAATCCCTTCCCTCCGCACCCCACAGGGGTGTCTTGAAATGTTCCAGGGCGGAAAGCCCGGTTTCCCGAACAAGTTGCTCCTGGGGAAAGACCTGGTCAAGGTCGATCTTGAATGTGCCCCTGACACCAGGATCAATAAACACCTGCCACAGGGCCGCCACCGCCTTGAGAAAACTGTAATGCCTTCCATATTCCCCGTCCACCCCGAAAATCTCGCCCAATGCTCCGGTGTCGCTGTCACCGAACAAACGTTTTGCAGCGGGTACCAGGATATCCCGCACCATGTGAGCGGTATCAGCTTCGGTAAATGCGAAGATACGAAGGTGTTCCAGTTTTCCCGCCTCTTGCAGTACCTTCCGAAGATATGGTCCTGCTATTTTCCGGAGCCCCCTGTGGGTGACGGAAACCGAAAGCACACAACAAACCTTCGTCCGGCCATCTATGGTCTTTCTCTTCTTTTCAAAGGCAATGGCTCGGTTCAATTCCCGGAGTCCGTAGACGATCTCATTTTTGTGGAGATTGGTTCCGATCTGGACAGGATGGTCATACCAGAAGAGCTGGTCCTCTTCCATGGCCTGTTCAATCCCTTTGCGAACCCTGGCCGGGAGGTGGAGTGGTTCAATCTCCAGGTCATGAGGAGGAACAGTCAGCAGTGCATTGGCCGTAAACAAGAGCTCTTTTGCGGGATCAATCATGGGGTATGGATTCAGGTGTTCAATTGAAATGATCCGTTTCTCCCGAAGGGCGCGGATATGGCCCTCTTTGTCAGCAAGGAGCCCCACTCCTTCAGGAAAGAATACCTCCCAGACCTGGTCCGGGTTCACTGCTCTTCCTGGAGAATATTCCTGCCCCTGAACCCAATCACAAAGTGCGGTGACTTTTTGCGCAAAGGCCTTATCATTCCTGGCCCGCCCTACGAACTCCCTTGTGATCAGTTCACGCGCCTGGACATAAAAGGCCACCGCCTGTTTGCACCCTCGTGTCCCCTGCTTTTCTGACAAATACTTTTCCGCAGTCTGAAACGCTGGGTGTGCAGGACCACAAAGGGATATCAGGAATGCAGCGTTGAGGTTCCGGAAGACGGAAATGCGATCGTCTTCCGCAGGCGCAAACTGGCGGCAGGCATGGATGCCGGTGAGCGCCTTTTTCCCCTCTGCCGGATCACAGAGCGCCCTGACAATGGTATGGAATTTCGTGATCATTCGGTTAAGCCCTGGATTTGATTTTTCCTTCACGCCCGTTCACTTGGCTCACTCGAGACGCAGCGCTATCAGAGAAAGACAATTTTTCTATATAAACCACACACCCGATGCCTATCAGACCGGCACCTTTTGCTCAGAGTACACTGGGATCGGAATAATACCTGGAATCAGGTTGAAGGGACTATAACCGAGAAATGTGCGGAGAGCAAGAGATCTCCGGAAGGTGGCATTGTGGCAAACGCGCGGTGGTTTTTGGGGCATTCGGTACCATTTGACCCAAAATATCCTTGTGATGCCTTTTTCTATGTTATTATAGAATGTTAAACAATTAAAAGGCCACCAAATGGGGCAATATGACCCATTTCCAGAAATCAAGCTGTTTACTTTTTTACCCGGTATGTGCCTGATATCACAATGTGAACCACGCTTCCGCAGGAAAGGCATGATCATTGCTCCCAATTTGTATTCACCACAGAGTCACAGAGGACACAGAGAACAGCATTCCTTGTTTGTTCAAAACAGGTTTTGAACAAACAAGGAAACAGCATTCTGATAATTCGCAGTCCCCCTAAACTGAATCCGAATCATTCAGGGCACAAACCAGGAGATTGAATTCACACTCGACGTCAAGAAAAGGTCACTTTTTGTCCGATCGGGTCCTCGCGATCGGGCAAAACCAGTAAACTCTGTGTTCTCTGCGACTCTGTGGTGAGAATATGATTTAGAGTTGACAAAGCAACATGTCGGCATGAGAGGCTTATTAATGGGAACTGAAAGGGCCGTTATAATAGCAGAACCGTCGGAAATACTCATCAAAGAGCTCCGAACATTCCTCGCTGACAACGACCTCAGTGTCATCCATGTACGCACCCAGAAAGAGACACTCCTCACCTTGCAGAACCAGAGAGTGCACGCCATGGTGCTGGATGCCGACCTTCTTGAGGAGGACTGCGAATTCATCTCTCTCGTGAAGGGGATGCAGGAAAACCTCCCCATTATCGTTTGCGCGGAGGTAAACACGCCGGAATTTGAAATCAGGATCAGGCAGAAGCGGATTTTTTACTACCATATAAAATCTTTTGGGACTGAGGATCTTGAAATGGCTCTCTCCAACGCGATCCTTAAGGTATCCCAAGATGTCGGAGGACCCTCGTATGCCCATAGATGACAAGATACAGTCAGGAGAGTTTGTTGTGCTGGGTGAATTTGAGCCGCCAAAGGGTGCTGATTTTTCACCCCTTCTAGCGAATGCCAATCTCGTGAAAGGACGTGTGGACGCGTTTGTCATTCCTGAAATGGCCAATGCCGTCATGAAAGCCAGTTCTCTGGGAGGGTGCTGCTTCCTGCAGACCCATGGCTTTGAAACAGTACTCCAGGTCTCCTGCAGGGACCGGAACAGGCTCGCGCTCCAGGCTGATATCCTTGCAGCGGCGGGCATTGGTATTTCTTCCGTCATGGTTGTTCCAGGTGAGGAGATCCGGTATGGGGACCACCACCAGGCACGGGCGGTCTATGACGTCGATCTTATGGAACTGCTGGACGGCATCGGCCGGCTCCAAGAGGGAAAGGACATGGCCGGGATCGAGCTTCAGGGGGCTCCCCGCTTTTTTGTTGGCACAACATTTAACGCGGGCGCCACCGGTGGCGCCATGGGGCTTGAACTGGAAGAACTGCAGAAGAGAGTGGACAAGGGAGTCCAGTTTGTCATCACCACGCCGGTGTTTGATGTGGCTGGATTTCAGCAGACCCTGAGCCGGATGGAGGGGTTAGGCGCGGCGATTATTCCCACTGTCCTGCTCCTGAAATCGGCCGGTATGGCCCGCTATATTGACCGTAATATAAGCCACATATCCATTCCATCTGACATGATTCAATCCATCCAGAAGGCGCCGGACAAGGTTCGCAGGTGTGTCCAGATCGCCGGGGAGTTGATTGCGCAGCTGAAGCAGCTTGGTGTGGCAGGGGTGTTGGTGTCCACAATCGGATGGGAAGACAAGCTGCCGCAGGTACTGGATATCGCAAGGGTATGATAGAAATGACAAATGTCAAAGCTCAAATGTCAAACAAATTCCAAAGGTCTCAATGACAAACTATTTGAACTTCATAAACCCATAGGAAAGGAAAACAAGACATGTTTCAAGATTCCTCGAACAAGGTATCCGGATCCGTCATGGTGGTCGGCGGCGGCATCGCCGGAATGCAGTCGGCCCTGGATCTCGCCAACTCCGGCTACTATGTATACCTCGTGGAAAAATCATCGGCCATTGGCGGGCTCATGTCCCAGTTGGACAAGACATTCCCCACCAATGACTGCGCCATGTGAGTGATCTCGCCCAAACTGGTCGAGGTCGGCCGGCATCTTAATATCGAGCTTTTAACAAACACTGAACTCACCGATCTCCAGGGTGACGTGGGGGATTTCACGGCCCACGTGGTACAGCAGCCGCGATTTGTGGACCTGAGCAAATGCACCAGTTGCGGTGAATGCGCCAAGGCCTGTCCCGTGGAACTGGAAGATGAATACAATGAAGGGCTCTCCACCCGGAGGGCCGCATACAAATTATACCCCCAGGCCATTCCGGGGGCCTTTGCCATCAGCAAGCGGGGGACAGCCCCCTGCAAGGCCACCTGCCCCGCCCACGTGAGTATCCAGGGATATATCGCGCTCATTAGGGAAGGAAAATACCGCGAGGCCTTAGAGCTGTTCAAGGAAGCCCACCCCTTTCCTTCCGTGTGCGGCAGGGTCTGCCATCACCCCTGTGAAGGGATTTGTACCCGCAAGGACGTGGAAGGCCCTCTTGCCATCCAGTACCTGCACCGGTTCCTTGGGGACCTGGACCTCGCGAGCGAGACGCCATACGTGCCCGAAGCGGAAGAGGAAAAAGGTGACAAAATTGCCGTTATCGGCGCGGGGCCGGCGGGCCTTTCCGCTGCGTACTTCCTCGCGGGGAAAGGATACAAGGTCACGGTGTTTGAAAAACTGCCTGTCGCAGGCGGCATGATGGCTGTTGGGATTCCTTCCTACCGGCTGCCGAGAGATATCCTGGCCTCGGAGATCAAGATCATCGAAGACATGGGTGTGGAAATCCGCACGGGTGTGACATTCGGTGAAGATATCACCCTCTCCAGCCTCCAGGAAGAGGGCTACAAATCCGTATTTCTTGCCACCGGCCTCCACTTGAGCAGGGGATTGGGCGTTGAAGGGGAGGATTTGCCCGGCGTACTCAAGGGAGTTGATTTTCTCCGGGAAACCGCCCTTGACGAACCCGTCTCCGTGGGAAAGAAGGTCATCGTCATCGGCGGCGGGAACGTGGCCATAGACGTGGCCATGACCGCCCTTCGAAAAGGAGCCGAAGAGGTCACCCTCGTTTGTCTTGAGAAACGCGATGAAATGCCCGCGTGGGACTATGAAATAGAGGACGCGGTGGAAGAGGGAGTGCGGATTGTAAACAGCCTGGGCCC
>QMLQ01000117.1 GCA_003646815.1 Deltaproteobacteria bacterium
AAGGTTTTGATGAAGGGAAATGAAGCCATCGGTGAAGCCGCTATACGGGCCGGTGCTCTCAATTATTTTGCCTATCCTATTACACCGCAGTCTGAAGTAGCGGAATATCTCTCCGGCCGTATGCCCGAGGTTGGTGGGGTTTTCCTGCAAGGCGAGAGTGAAGTGGCGGTTTCGTACATGATTTTCGGGGCGGCTGCCTGTGGTGTGCGGGTTTTCACCACTTCATCGAGCCCGGGCATCAGCCTGATGAGCGAAGGGATCAGTTATATTACTGCTGGTGAATGTCCGGCCGTGTTCGTCAACATTATGCGCGGCGGACCCGGCCTTGGAGGAATACTGCCGTCCCAGGCGGATTACTTCCAGGCTACCAAGGGCGGGGGGCATGGAGATTACAGGTTGCTGGTGATGGCGCCGGCCAGTGTGCAGGAAGCTGTTGAGATGGTCATGGAATCCTTTGCCCTGGCAGAGAAATACCGCAACCCGGTGATGATTCTGGGTGACGGTCTCATCGGCCAGATGATGGAGCCGGTTGAATTCCCTGAACATCTGAAGGTGGAGCCCTCAAACAAGGACGACTGGGCCACGAATGGGATGGATACCCGAAAGTCAGAGAAAAGGAACCTGGTCAAAACATTGTACCTTGATCCCGAGGAACTCAACGCGCACAACTTGAAACTGAAGGCAAAATATGATCGCATGCGGCAGGAAGAAGTTCGCTATGAGCCCTATAACCTCGAAGGAAATTACAGGGTCCTCATCGTCAGCTACGGCACCATGAGCAGGGTCTGCCGCACCGCCATTGATCATTTAAAAGAAGAAGGGCTGGAAGTCGGCATGATCCGACCTCAGAACCTGTTTCCTTTTCCTGAAAAGGCCGTGTTGGACGCTGCAGACAAGGAAGGCTGTGAGGCGGTCCTGAGTGTTGAAATGTCCATGGGGCAGATGGTCGAAGACGTTGAGCGCAGCGTCATCGGAAAGCGTCCTGTTCACTGGTATGGCAAGTGCGGAGGGGAAGTGCCAACGCCGGAAGACGTCATGGGCCAGGTAAAAAAACTGCTGTAATTCTGAACACTGAACACTGAACCGTGAACAGAAAATAAGGAGTATTGAAAATGGGAAAAACATTTCACAGGCCGGAGGCTCTGGCAGATACGGTTACCCATTATTGCCCGGGGTGTACCCACGGGGTGGCCCACCGGCTTGTTGCCGAGGCAATCGATGAACTGGAGATCCGGGGTAGAACAGTGGGTATCGCGCCGGTGGGGTGTGCTGTTTTGATGTATAACTATTTTACCTGTGATTTCCAGGAGGCGGCGCATGGCCGGGCCCCGGCCATGGCGACCGGGATCAAGCGGGTGCGGCCGGACCTGATCGTGTTTACGTATCAAGGTGACGGCGATCTGGCCAGTATCGGTATGGGTGAGATTGTGCACGCCGCCAACCGGGGAGAAAAATTTACTACCATTTTTATCAACAATGCGGTGTATGGGATGACCGGCGGGCAGATGGCCCCCACCACCATGCCTGGTCAGCGTACCACCACCAGTCCTCTGGGTCGGGAACCTTCAGTGGTAGGTATGCCCGTGAGAATGGCTGAATTGCTGGCATCACTGAGTACGCCGGGATATATTACCCGCCAGACACTCATCAACCCCAAGTATATCAACCGGGCTAAGAAAGCAATCAAGCAGGCTTTTACCTATCAAATGGAAAATCGGTGTTATAGCTTTGTGGAGCTGGTGAGCACCTGCCCAACCAACTGGGGCATGACGCCGGTGGACGCCCTTTCATGGGTAGAAGAAAAGATGCTGCCCTATTACAACCTTGGCGATTTCAAGACGCCGGAAGATGAATGAGCGTATCAGCTCATTTGCGAATAGCAGGGAGGAAATATGCAGAGTGAAGTTCAATTTGCCGGATTCGGCGGACAGGGAATCATGCTTATGGGACAGATCCTGGCCCAGGCGGCCATGGAGGAAGGTCTGGAGGTGGTTTGGATTCCTTCTTACGGACCTGAGATGCGGGGTGGAACCGCTTATTGCACCGTGGTGGCGAGTGACAAGGCCATTGGGTCTCCCATCATCCGCAATCCCCTGCACTTGGTGGCTATGAATCGTCCTTCTTTGGAAAAATTTGCACCTGCTGTAAAACCCGGAGGCGTGATATTCATCAACGGTTCCCTCGTATCAATTGACCCTGGTCGGGATGATGTGGATGTTCTTCGGGTGCCCATCCTTGAAATTGCGAAAGAACTGGGCAATCTCAAGGCTGCCAACATCGTGGCCCTTGCCGCTTTTGTGGCACGGAGCAAGATCATTGATTTCGAGACATTGGTGGGTGCCGTGAAAACGAAATTTGCAAAGAAAAAGGCGCTTATTCCCTTGAACATGAAGGCGCTGGAAGCAGGCAGAAAAGCAGCCCTCACTTCCTCATAATCTAGTGAGAAATCGCCCCAACTTATCAGCGCCCAGCCTAGAAGCCCGAAGGCGGCCTCATCGTCGTTATCCTTTGATCAGTTTCTTCAGTTCTTCCAGCGCCTTTTCCGGCATCTTGAAGGAGTGTTCAGGACCCGGAAAGGCGCCTTCCAGGACATCATTCTTGTATCCGTTCATGGCCTCGAGGATGGTTTCCCTTATCTTGGCGTATTGCTTTACGAACTTGGGAACGAATTTATCAAAGAGTCCGATCATGTCGTGAGTGACCAGGACCTGACCGTCCACGTGAGGACCTGCGCCGATACCGATCACTGGTACACCCACGGACTCGGACAGGAGTTCGCCGAGGGGAGCAGGCACGGCCTCCAGGATGATGGAAAAGACACCGGCTTCTTCCAGTGCCCTGGCATCATCAAAGATTCTCTTGGCCGCCTGGGCGTCACGTCCCTGCATTTTGAATCCGCCGAGTGCGCTGGCTGTCTGGGGGGTGAGCCCGATATGCCCCTGTACCGGAATGCCCGCCTTGATAATGGCCTCAATGGTTGATGCAAAATCCACCCCGCCTTCCAGCTTCACCGCATCGCACCCGCCTTCCTTTAGCAGACGGCCCGCATTGATGATGGCATCTCTGATGGATGTATTGTAGCTCATGAAAGGCATATCGCCCACCACGAGGGGGCCTTTGCACCCGCGCATGACGGCCTTGATATGGTGAATCATGTGCTCCATGGTAACCTCGACCGTACCGTCCAGGCCCATGACGACCATGCCAAGGGAATCCCCCACCAGGACAATATCTACACCCGCTTCATCCGCCAGAAGACCGAAAGGGTAGTCATAGGCAGTACACATCACGAGCTTTCTTCCCTCTTCCTTGGCTTTCTTTACATCCATAATCGTAACTTTTGTGCTCATTTCAGAACCTCCTTAAAGATATACAACTGTTTGGCTTCCATTGCCTTTTTACAGACCACGTTGCGCGTTCATCCATCAGAGTTCCCCGGTTGCAGATAGTGTAAGGCGGAAAGGGCGTAAATCCTGGCGGTCTCAACAAGCTGGTCCAGATCCACCCACTCATCCGCCTGGTGGGCCACTTCCCGCTCGCCAGCTCCCATGGTCACGATAGGGATATTCCTTTTCTGCCACAGGAATGTCCCGTCGGTGGCCCCGGGGACGCCGGCATGGACAGGTTCTTTTCCGCTGACGTGCCTGGTGGCCCAGTCCGCGGCCAGAACTATCGCGTCCTGTTTATCCGTTTTTGTGCAGGGGCGATCCGTGATAAATTCCACGTTCACCTTCAGGTTGTGAGGCCTTTGGACCGCAAGTTCGCGGTCATAGGCGTCATAATGTTCTCGAACTGCATGCTCCACTTGGTGGGCCAGGGCTTTTAGTCCTTCCCGGATTGCTTCGTGGGATTGCCCGGGGATGGTCCGCACGTCCACCAGCAGCTTAGCCTCTCCAGGCATCACGTTGAGCTGGGCCGGGCCGACAGAAGGGGACTGGATCACGGTGGGTGTGATGCTGGGCCACCCCAGATGTTCGTGTCTGCCGAAATTCTTCACCGCTTCCCGTTCCATTTTGTGAAGACCCTCGATCAGGCGGCTCAAGGCAGGGGCGCCATTCAGGCCGGAAAGGGGCATGGCCCCGTGGCTCATTCGGGCCTTTATGGTATAACGGGCGCGAACAGCTCCCTTTTGAGACGTACAGACTAACCCATTCTGTGGTTCACAGATGACGGCGCCTGTTATCCGGTCTGCACGGCCTCGTTCGATAAAATCCAGCACACCTATCATGGCGCCTTCTTCATCACACAGGATCCCGCCGATCATTCTTCCTGCCAGGCGAACCTGGGAACGCTTCAGGGCCGCCATGGCGATCAGCATGGCGGCGAGATTGCCCTTTGTGTCATTTGTTCCCCTTCCATACATGCGCTTTCCTATGATCTCCGCCCCAAAAGGATCATGATTCCAGGCTGAAGGATCTCCCGGTGTTACAACATCCGTGTGACCCTCAAACAGAAGCGTTCGGGGACCGGGCTCACATTCCCAGGTGATGATAGTGTTTGGTCTTCCCGGGGCCACCTGGTCCATTTCCACCTGGAAACCATTTCCTTCGGCCCACTCTGCCACCAGTTCGGCAGCCGGCTGTTCACTCGTGCCTCCATCCGGGTCCCACACACTGTTTATACGCACGAGAGAAGCGGTGAGTTTCACCAGTTCTTCGCGATTGATTTCGTGCAGTACTCTTTCGATATCCTCTTCAAAGCCCATTTCGTTGATCCTTATCCTTCTCCGGCAACCATCTCCTTCCCGTTGCCGTACAGAACAGGCGGAGGCGAGATTGAACATGGCCTTTTAGTAATGGCTCTCCAGGGTTTCGATTAAGCCGGTCAAGGTCTGGTTCACGGGTGTCTCCAGGCCCAGGCTCTCAGCCTCCCGGACAATAAAGCCGTTGATGGCACTGATCTCCGTCCGTCTTCTGTTGTCCACATCCTGACCCATGGAAGAACGATTGAGGGCAGTGGCGCGGGCAACGGCAAAAACATGGTCCACCATGTCCTCACGGACATTGATTCCGCGGGCTTGCGCCACATTCATTGCCTCCTCAACAGCTGAGCGACTCAAATTTTTGGTTGTTCCCAGATCAAGGATTTCTCCGTTCCTGATGCCGGTCAGGGCAGTGATGGCATTGATGCCCACGTTGATGAGCAATTTGTTCCAAACGGGAATACGCACGTCTTGCACTGCCTCGCATTCTATGCCGGCCTCATTGAACAGGTCGGCGATACGGCACGCACGCTCGAAACCTTCTTCTGTCCTGTTCCACACACCGATGGTCGTGGGTCCTACACCGGCGTGTCGTATGGATCCTGGTCCAAGGAGGGTCGCCCCGTGGGAAGTGGTTCCCGCGAGAACCAGGCTGGGTTCGACCACCTCAGAAATGATATCCGCGTTTCCCATGCCGTTCTGCAGCGTGAGGACCATCCCGCGGTTTCCTGCAAGGGGCCCCGCGATTTCGGCTGCCGCTTTGGTTTGGTTTGATTTTACAAAAACAATGACCAGTTCCGCCTTACCGATTTCACGGCCTTCCGTAACGGCGTGCACCCCGACCTTGCGGACCCTGCCCGCACGCTCGATCTCAAGTCCGTTCCGGTTTATTGTTTGCACGTGTTCCGGCCACACATCGTTCAACCAGACTTCATTCCCGGCCTCAGCCAGCAGTGCACCGAACAGGCTGCCCATGGCACCAGCCCCTACTACAGCGACTTTCATCAGCGTTCTCCTTTTTCTTTCTATTTACCACAGGGTGCTATTTAGCGACCAGTTTTGCTAATATCATGGTAAGCGGTGAATAAAAACTGATGATCAGAAGATCGACCAGCAAGATAAACAAAAACGGCACCACGCGACGGCTGATGGCACCCAGACTGTCCCCGGAAATCGAAGAGGAAACAATCAGGCAGATACCCATTGGCGGGGTCAGCATGCCGATGGCAAGGTTCGTCACCACAATGACACCCAGTTGTATCATGTCAATGTGCAGGGAAGGCAAGAGGGCGGTGATCATGGGCACGAGCAATATCAAGGAAGCGGTCGTTTCCACAAACGTGCCTGCGATAAGCAGAACCAGATTAATGAGCAGGAGGAGGTATACCGGGTCTTTGGTTATGCTTAGCAATGATCCTGCGAGACGTGCCGGGATATCCTCAACCGCGGCAATCCAGCTGAAAACTGACGCCGTCCCAATAATAAACATGACAATCGCCGATGTAACTGCCGCCTCCCTGAAAATGGGGCACAGATCTTTCACTCCTATTTTTCGATAGACCAGCATACCCACTACCAATGCGTAGACGACCGCCACGGCAGCCGATTCCGTGGCCGTGAAGATCCCGAAGAGAATTCCCCCCAGAATGATAATGGGCGCACCCAGGGCAAGCAGGGCCCTCTTGAACGTATACCACACCTCCTTCAATGAAAAAACAGTGGTGCCGGCGTAACCCTTCCGACGTGAGATAACGGTAGCAACAACGATGAGTGATATACCGATCAAGGTTCCCGGTAAAATACCGCCTGCGAAGAGTTGCCCGATCGACGCCCCTGTCAAAAAACCGAAGATAATCATGGGAATGGAAGGCGGAATGATGACGCCGATGGAGCCCCCCGATGCCTGGACAGCCGCTGCAAAGTCGGACTCGTACCCTGAATTTTTCATAGCCGGGATGAGAATAGCGCCTACCGCTGCGGCATCGGCGGCGGCCGAACCGGAAATACCGGCAAAAAACATCGCGGATACGATCGTTACGGCCGCCAACCCGCCGGGCAGCCACCCCACAAGGGAATTTGCAAACTCAATGATTCTTTTGCTGATCCCGCCTGCCTCCATAATAGCGCCGGTAAACATGAACAGGGGGACCGCCATCAGATGGAAGGAATCCATTCCGCCGAACATCTTTTGAATAATCATCATCAGGGGGAAATTGCCCTGAACCACGATTCCCAACAAAGAGGCCACGCCGATGGCAATGGCGATGGGAGCGTTGATGGCAAACAGAATCAACAAAGAAAAAATGAGGACCTCAATGATCACGGCTTTCCCTCTTCAATTCGTGCAGCAAGAAAGTGATGCCATGAATCAAGAAAATCAAGCCGCTTAGGGGCACAATACTGAAAATGATCCATTTGGGCACATAGAGAGCCGGTGATATTTGAAGCCTGACAAAATAGGCAAAGCGGCACCCGTAGAGAATCATAACAAAAAAGAAAATCAGAGAGACGCTATGTACAATGACCGCAAATATTTTGCGGAGGATGTGAGGCATCCTGGAGCTCAATACATCGACGCCGGGATGGACTTTCCTCCGGTAAGCCACCGAGGCTCCCAGAAATGACAACCAGACCAGCAGAAACCGAGCCAATTCTTCCGACCAGAAGAGGGACTGGTTCAACACATAGCGAAAGAAGACCTGTACGGCAACCACTAGCGTCATGGTCAACCCGAGGCCGAACAGCAGGTACTCAACCCAGCTATTCAGTGAAAGGCTCAATCTTTCCAGGATGGACACGTTTTCTGCCATTGACTCTCTCGTCTTGGTATCCTCACTATTTCGTGGCTTCCATAAACTTTAGAAGCAGTGAATGCACCTTTGGATCTTTGTACAGCTCCATGTTTTGCAGACCCGCGACTTTGGCACGGAAGGCGGCCACGTCGGGATGTTCCTCCACCTGCATGCCTTTTTCTTTGAGAAATTTCAATCGAGCAGCATTTTTTGAGCGATTATCTTTTCGCTGAAAAACAGCGGCGTCATACATGGCCTCTTGAATCATCTTTTGGGTATTACCATCCAGGGTATTCCACCACTTGAGGGAAGCCACGTCAATGTGGTAGGAATAGACATGCCTGGTCAGCGTCATATATTTCTGGATTTCATAGAACTTATAGACCTTCATGACCCACAGGGGGTTTTCCTGGCCATCGATGACCCCTTGCTCTAACTCAGTGTAGATGGGCCAGGGCATGGGTGTTGGGTTTGCACCCAAAGCCTGCCAGATAGCCTTGTGGATTGCAGAGGCCATCACCCTGATTTTGAGACCTTTTATATCCGCCGGCGTTCTTACCGGCCTTCTGTTATTGGTGAGGTTCCGAAAGCCGTTTTCCGAAAAACAGAGCCCTTTGAAACCCGAACTTTCCAGACTTTTCAAGAGTTCTCCTCCGAGAGGCCCATCCAGCACCTTGTCCACTTGAGAATAGTCCTTGAAGAGAAAAGGATAGTTGACCACCCTGGCCATGGGATCAAAGGTATCGAAAGGGCCGCCCGTGACGATGGCCATTTGAATGGAGTTCATCTGCACCTGCTGCAGGATTTCCGTTTCATTACCCAATGAAGCGGAGTGGAAGATCTGCACATTAATACCGCCGTTGGATCGTTTTTCGATCAATTCTTTGAATTTTTCGGCGGCGATATTCTGGGCGGATCCCGGCTTGGTCACCACTCCGAGCTTGATTTTAGTGACAGCCGTTGCATTGGCTGCGAAACAAATGAAAAGGGCCACGGTTAATAAGACGGTAATTTTTTTCATGTTTTTCCTCCTATTCAGGTAAAAGTTAACGATAATGGGCAAAAGTTAAGTCAATTGTAATAGCTCAATATTCAGGGTCAAGGGACACCCCAATCCTAAAATGCTTTACCACATCAATGACCTTGTCAAGCATTTTCGAGTTTTGTGTGGACAAAAATCTTATCCTTGATTTTACAAAAGAAGTTTACTATTATGCAACTTATTTCTTTATAGTAATCCTCTGGTCACCGGTTGCCATTGCTTTTTGTTCTTCGTTGCAGCGGGAAAGAGAAGAATAGTGGAGTTATCACCAATTCCCCCTGTTTGCGGATGAGATATGTTAGAGAAAAAAATAGCGGACAAGATACGAGAGATACGCAATAATAAAGGCCTTACGCTGGCCCGGTTAAGCGACGAGACAGGCCTCTCAAAGGGATTGCTTTCCCGCATCGAGAATAACCAGGTCTCCCCTCCCATCGCGACGCTTTCGAAGATTGCCCAGGGACTGGATGTCCATATCGGTATTTTTTTTGAGGAAAGCGGCAGTGATCAAGAGAAGTATGCGGTAACCCGGAAGGACAAGCGGAAGCAGATAGCGAGGGCAGGAACAAGGATTGGATTTAGTTACTATTCTCTGACCCAGCTCAAATCCCGTCATGCCATTGATCCTTTCATTGTGCGGTATCCGGTCATTGAAAAAGAACCTTCCGTTTTGTTTGACCACCCCGGGGAAGAATTCCTGCTTGTTTTGAAGGGCGAGATTGAGCTTGTCTATGGCAAGGAGAAAATCAGGCTCGGCACGGGTGACGCTATCCATTTTGATCCATCTACTCCCCACAGGGGACAGAATATCGGAGAGGAAGAGAGCGAATGCCTGGTCATTGTCGTTGGTGAAGAAT
>QMLQ01000118.1 GCA_003646815.1 Deltaproteobacteria bacterium
CGGGGAATAAATAGGGCCGGACAAACTTTCTGGATTGAAATCAGCACGATCCTTACAGAGTGGAAAGGGACTCCTGCAACGCTCAATTTTGTCCGGGACATCACGTCCCAGAAAAAGCTCGAAGAACAACTCCAACAGGCTCAGAAGATGGAAGCAGTAGGGACACTCGCGGGAGGGATTGCCCATGATTTCAATAATCTTCTCATGGCAATCCAGGGGAATGTTTCCCTCGGAATTCTGGAGACCGGCGAGAACAAACGTCTTCATGATAACTTGAAAAACATTGAAGAATACGTGCGTAAAGGCGCTGATCTCACCAAGCAGCTCCTGGGTTTTGCACGCAGGGGAAAGTACGAATTAAAGACACTTGACCTGAATGAAGTGGTGGAAAAACAAAGCCTGCTTTTCGGCCGCACCAAGAAGGAGATCACCATTCATTCCAAATACGGAGACGGGCTCTGGCCTGTCGAAGCAGACCGGGTACAGATTGAACAAATCCTACTGAACCTCTATGTGAATGCCTGGCAGGCGATGCCTGGGGAGGGCTCTTTGTACGTAGAGACCGGAAACATTACCCTTGATGCGGAATACGTTGTATCCCATAACGTGGAGCCGGGAAAATACGTAAAGATATCGGTCACCGACACCGGTGTCGGCATGGACAAAAAGACAAGGGAGAGGATCTTTGAACCGTTTTTCACCACGAAGAAGATTGGACGGGGCACCGGCCTCGGCCTCGCAAGCGTTTACGGTATCGTCCAAAATCATGGTGGCTTCATCACGGTTTACAGCGAAGTAGGGGAGGGGACGAGCTTTCATATTTACCTGCCGGCCTCTGAAAAAAGGATCGTGAAAGAAATGGTTGTCGAGAAAGGAACTGCACGGGGAAAGGAAACCCTCCTTGTGGTGGACGATGAAGACATGATCCTCGAGGTAGCCTCGGACATGCTCGAAGCACTTGGATACACTGTGCTCACGGCAAGGGGAGGAAAAGAAGCACTGAATGTTTATGAAAATCAAAAGGATGATATCGATCTGGTTATCCTGGATATGATCATGCCCGACCTTGGCGGAGGAGCTGTTTATGATAAACTCAAGGCCATGAATCCCGAATTGAAAGTCCTGCTCTCAAGCGGATATAGTATCAACGGACAGGCCGCTGAAATCCTTGAACGGGGTTGCAACGGTTTTATCCAGAAGCCGTTCAACCTTGGTGAGTTATCCCGCAAACTCCGATCTATCCTGGAACTCGCAAAACCAGAATAGAACGGATGCATCAAAGGTGAGGCAAGAAAAAAATGGCGGAAGTGCATGGGAATCGAACCCACCTACCGAGGTTTTAGCCCGGTACACCGGATTTGAAGTCCGGGAGCCCCACCAGTGAGCTTTCCACTTCCGCGTAAGTTTTGAAGGTTATTCTAAGATCTCTCTTCTCCTTTGTCAACGGTCCTTATGCGTTATCCAGGTGATCAAGGACAATTCCCAGGATCCTCCGGATCGGTTCCGCCGCACCCCAGAGAAGCTGGTCGCCTACGGAAAATGCCGCAAGATATTGAGGCCCCAGCAGCATCTTTCGAAGCCTTCCAACGGGTACCGTGAGCGTCCCGTTCACCGCGGCCGGGGTTAGCTCGGCAAGGGTGGCATCTTTATCATTGGGAACCACCCGCACCCAGTCATTTCCCTTTGCCAGCATCTCTGAAACTTCATCGAGCGGAACATCTGAGCCAAGTTTGATGGTGAATCCCTGGCTGTGGCAACGCATTGCCCCCACGCGTACACAGATGCCGTCAATGGGAATAGGAGGGTCAGCCTGCAGAATTTTGTTGGTTTCCACTGAACCTTTCCATTCTTCGCGGGTTTGTCCGGAATCCATGGGGGAGTCTATCCACGGGATAAGGCTTCCCGCAAGGGGGGCGCCAAAATATTCCACCGGGAAGTTGGAGCTTCTCATTCTTTCGGTTGCGGCTGCGTCTACGGCAATCGCAGTGGATGCCGGGTCATCCATGAGTTCCCCGGTGGCAGAACCGATGGCAGCCATCTGGGCGATTAGCTCTTTCATGTTATTGGCGCCACCGCCTGAGGCGGCCTGGTAGGTCATGGTGGATATCCACTCCACATGTCCTTTTTTGAAAAGCCCTGAAAGTGCCATCAGCATGAGACTGACGGTGCAATTTCCACCCACATAGGCCTTGATACCCGATAAAAGGGCCCGGTCTATGACATTCCGATTAACCGGGTCCAAAACAATAACACTCTCGTCGTCCAGCCGGAGCGTTGAGGCCGAATCAATCCAGTATCCGTTCCAGCCCGATTTCCTGAGTTCCGGATAAACTTTTTTTGTATATGCACCACCCTGGCACGTCACAACCACATTTTGGGATCGCAGCAGATCCAGGTCGTAGGCATCCTGGAGGGGCGGAATCTCCATTCCCACGTCCGGTCCCTGCCCACCAACGTTGGAAGTAGTGAAAAACGTGGGCTCAAAACCGGCAAAATCCCTTTCGTCAATCATACGGCCCATGAGAACGGAACCTACCATCCCCCGCCAGCCCACAAACCCGACTCTTACAACCATATTCACATTCCTCCCGATTCAGGACAAAGATAATTTCTTGATAGAATAAAGGTACCCGCACTTACACCCTTTCCTTTCTTATTGGGGTGTTACATTAAATACGATTTCCCGCAGGAGTTCTCCCTCGGAGCCCAGGATATCCACGTGCCATTCCCCAATCTGCGAGGGGAGCAGTCTTTTGGAGCTGTACGTTCGCCAATTGGGAGACTTGACCGCAAGGGCCACCCTTGCCACTTCATGGTCTTCGTAATACCACACATGGGTAATGGTGGTGGGGCCTTGAGCCCCTATGATCCTGCTGAAGCAGTAAATTTTCCCGGCTTGTACGGGAAACTGATCATTTTCCCCGACACAGGAAAGATCCACCACGTCAATGCAAAGGGAAGCGTCAGCCACGCTCACCGTCGCTTGGCCTTGAGAGAATGCAGTATTCGAAAAGCCGAAACCCAATGCAACCGCGCTGACAATAACGATAAGGAAAGTTTGGAAACGGGTCATGATTTTTTCTCCTCATGTGATATTTTCTTTGCTATTTAAGCATACCGAAATAGTTTTCGCAAGAGAAGAGAACAAACAGGCAGCAGAAAATTGCCGAGCCAAAAAAGTTCATCAGACCCACTTCACCGGCAAACAACTCTCGCAACAGACCGGCCGAACCTGCGACCTAAAACCTGCATAAACTATTTTCAAAAACAAAGTTATGGTTTTACTATCAGCGAGCCATGGGTCTTCCCGCCGCCACAGTAGATTGCCCGTGAGAAATGCGGGTCAGGTGCAACAAATCGGACGCTGGGGGAGAAATGGAGTTGATATCTTTTTATTTTTCTGCATAAAATAGTAAAATTAAACAGTGATTCAGCCTGAAGACGGAGGCTGAAGTTTTTTCAATGAATAGAGGGAAGCCGCTTCCCTGCTGGTCTATGTACGTTCGAAAAATATTGTGTTTATAGGTGATAAAACTTATGGAAGAGAAGAAGCTTGCATTTGAACAGGGACCGATAAGGCCCCCAAACGAGGCAAGAAGTCTGCTGTTGCGGATAACGAGGAATTGCCCCTGGAACCAGTGCCTTTTTTGTCCGGTTTACAAAAGGCGGAAATTCTCGCTGAGAAGTGTCGAAGAAATAAAAGAAGATATCCAGGCTGCGCGGGATATTGCGGATGATATCAAGGCGCTTTCCTGGAAACTGGGGAATCGAGGTGTTGTCAACGACCAGGTTATCAGCGCGATTTTTGGCAACTCCCAATACAGTGAGAGCTATCGCAGTGTTGCTCTATGGCTTTATTATGGCACGGGGGCCTGTTTCCTGCAGGATGCAGACAATCTGATTATGAGAACGGCTGATCTTGTGGAGGTCCTGACTTTTCTCAGGGAGAAATTCCCCGAGATTACCAGGGTGACCACCTATACCCGTTCAAGGACCGCCATTCGAAAGAGCGTAGAGGCACTCCGGCAGATCCGTGAAGCCGGCCTTGACCGGGTCCACGTGGGCCTGGAAACCGGGTACGACCCTCTGCTCAAATTGATGAAAAAAGGTGTTTCTGCTGCGCAGCATGTTGAAGCGGGAAAAAAGATGGTTGCAGCAGGGCTTGAGCTTTCCGAGTATGTGATGCCGGGTTTGGGTGGTCAGGAAATGTGGAAAGAACATGCTGTTGAAACCGCCAAAGTTCTTAATCAGATCAATCCCCATTTCATCCGCCTGAGAAGCCTGCGGGTTCCGCAGCGCGTACCCTTGTACCAAAAGCTGGTTGAAGGGAGTTTCACCATGCAGACGGATGACATGCTGGCTGAAGAGATTCGCGTTTTTATTGAAACTCTGGATGGAATTACCAGCACGGTCACCAGTGATCACATCATGAACCTCCTTGAGGAGGTTTCCGGCAAATTTCCAGAGGACAAGGAAAAAATGCTCAAAGTGATTTCGGATTACCAGGCCCTTCCCGATGATGACCGGCTCATCTACCGGATGGGCCGGCGTGGCGGAGCCTATCAATCAACCCGGGACCTGAATCAGGACCCGGCAACCTATCAAAAGCTCAAGAACCTGGTCGCGAACATAAAGGCAAAAGAAGGCCAGGACGGGGTCGAGAAATTTATTACTGAAATGGTGGACAGGTATGTGTAACGAAGGCGGAATTTGGAAGGCGGAAGGTGAATGAGGTATTACCCGGTTTTTCTGGATTTGAACCATAAGAGGGCCCTCGTGGTGGGAGGTGGGCTGGTTGCCCAGCGAAAGGTGGAAACACTGGTGAACTACGGCGCCTCGATCTCTGTTATCTCCCGGGAGTTAACGGGCAGGCTTGAAGAAATGGCAGCTGAAGGGATACTCCAGTATCTGGGTCCTGAATTCAGGGATGAATATCTTGAGGGCGTTTTCCTGGTGATCGCGGCTACCGATGACCCAATGCTCAACCACCAGGTGAGCCAGCGTGCCCAGGAGCGAGGCCTCCTGATCAACGCCGTGGATCAGCCGGAAGACTGTAATTTTATTGTCCCCGCTATCATGAGCAGGGGAGATCTCCAGATTGCCATATCCACTTCGGGAAAAAGCCCGGCACTGGCGGGAAAAATCAGGCAGCAGATGGAGGTTCAATTCGGGGAAGAGTATGAAAGATTGCTTTTTCTCATGGGACGTATCCGGAAAGAAGTCCTCTCACGGGGTCTGCCGCAGAAAGAAAACAAATCCATATTCAAGAAAATTATTGATTCGGGTATCCTGGAGGCGCTCGCAGAAAAAGACCGTGAGAGGGTAGAGATGATTCTGAAGAGCGCTCTCGGCAATCAAGTCGATCAGGAAACCTTGGATCTGACTCTGGGAAGCGAGGCGTGCTGATGCGTGACCCATGGTTTTTCCTGGCCCTGGTGTTTGATCTTTTTGCAACGGGAGGATACATCGTCTACCTCGTTAAACAGGAAAAATGGGTAAGCAGATCTTCCTGTGTGCTCCTTTTTGCCGGATTCATTTTCCATACTGTTTTTCTGTGCAAACAATACGTTGTTCTGGGGACAGCTCCGGTTCTTGATCTCAAGATGGCTTTGTCATTTTTCTCATGGTGCATTATCCTCGTTTTTCTGGTCTTCCATTTGAAATTCAGGATCATGGTGCTGGGGTCTTTTGTCGCTCCATTTGCCGCCTTTCTCATGATAATCTCGTCAGCAATGCCATTGGCTGCAGGGCCGGTAAAACCCATTTTTAAGAGTATATGGCTCACGGTTCACGTTACCACCATTTTCCTGGGCAACGGCCTTTTTGCCATCACCTTCGTTGTCGCTGTCATGTATTTGATACAGGAACACCAGATAAAGCAAAAACGCTTCGGATCATTTTACACCAGGCTGCCCTCTCTCGCCACCCTCGACAACATCAACCATTATGCGCTGATTTGCGGATTTCCTTTTCTGACACTCGGGATGATCACCGGTTCCATCTATGCCCAGGTTGCACTGGGCTCTTACTGGCAATGGGACCCGAAAGAGGTCTGGTCGCTGGTGACATGGCTCTTTTACGCAGCCTTGCTGCATGAAAGGTTGACGGTTGGGTGGAGGGGAAGAAGGGCGGCCCTGATGTCCATCCTCTGCTTTTGTATTTTGCTTTTTACCTTTTTGGGAGCCAGCCTGTGGGCAAAAGGGTATCATAGTTTCAGCACGATGGGGACGGGCGGTGCATGAAGGCGCAGATCGTTAACATCGGCATGAACCATGAGACCGCTCCAGTGGAGTTGCGGGAATGTATTGCAGCTGATGCCGGAGGAACCAGAAAAATTCTTGATGCACTCCGGGAATTCCCGTGCGTGAAGGAAGGGCTGTTCCTCTCTACATGCAACAGGGTGGAAATCCTGTTCACCTCCGAAGAGGTGGAGGATGCAAAAAAAGAAATTATTGCGCTCCTTTCGGACCTTGGCCAGGTTAAAGATAGTGCCGTTTCAGACTGCTTCTATTCGCTCGAGGGGCTTGAGGCAGTAAAACACATTTTCCGGGTAGCCAGCAGCCTTGATTCAATGGTGGTTGGTGAACCCCAGATTTTGGGTCAGATTAAACAAGCGTACCAACTGGCAACCCAGGAGAAAACTTCCGGCGTTATCGTCAACAGGCTCATGCACCGTGCATTTCATGTGGCGAAACGGGTGCGAACCGAAACAGGTATCTGCGAGTCGGCTGTATCCATAAGCTATGCTGCTGTTGAACTGGCCAAGAAAATCTTCCATTCCCTGGAGGGGAAAGAAGTCCTCTTGATCGGTGCGGGTGAAATGGCAGAACTTGCCGCACGTCACCTGGTAAACAATGGTGTTTCATCCATGATGGTCGCAAACCGGACGTTTGAGAGGGCGGTGGAAGTCGCGGAAAACTTCGATGCAAAACCCGTTTCCTTTGAAGAGATTGATCGAGAGCTGCTCAAGGTGGATATTGTTGTCTGTTCTACCGGCTCGAGGGAACCGGTCATCTATTTTGAACAGGTCAAGAAGTCCCTGCGCAAAAGACGCAACAGGCCGCTGTTCTTTATTGACATTGCCGTCCCACGGGATGTGGAGTCTCGGGTAAACGATCTTGCCAATGTATATGTCTATGATATCGATGATCTGAAAGGAGTTATTGCCCTCAATGTTGAACAGCGCAAGAAGGAAGCAGTCAGGGCGGAACGAATTGTTCAGGAAGAAGTTCTCAAGTTTGGACACTGGCTCAATACCCTGTCGGTGGTCCCCACCATCGTCGAGCTCCGGAAAAAGGCAGATGCTATTATCCAGGCAGAGCTGAAAAAGAGCAGCAGCCTGATGGAACATCTTACTGACGGGCAAAGGGAGGATGTGGAAGTACTGGCACGCTCCATTGCCGAGAAGGTCCTCAACGATCCCATCCTGTTCCTGAAGGGGAGAGCGGAAAGGGCGACCGTGGACACCTACCTTGATATTGCAAGGAGGCTTTTTAACCTTGACCGGAATCACGGAGTGAAATATGGATCTAAATCTGATGATACGTAGGATAAAGGAACTGCCGGCCTATCCCCGGGCCGGCATGATTGCCACCCACCTGGGAATTGTGCGGGGTCACTCGTTAAATGGTGACGCCGTCAAGAAAATGGAAGTATCATTTGATCGCAGCATTATCGACAATATAATTAGTGAAACAAAACAAATAGATGGTATTATTGAAGTATTAGTTGATTTCCAGGAAGGGGTGTTAGAGATTGGAGATGAAGTCATGGCGGTTGTCGTGGCCGGTGATACAAGGGCGCACGTATTTCCCGCCCTCATGCATGCTGTTGATCGTATGAAATCAGAAGCAACAAAAAAACGGGAAATCTACTAGAAACGTAAGCTGGAAACCTGGGGTGTATTTCATGCTCAGCAGGGGAGCAGACCTCCTATGACGATGCTCTCAATGCGTAAGGGGCGAACCTCCCAACCGACCAGAGGGCACAACCAAGGGAGTTGAATTATGGGGATGGTAGACGTAACAGAAAAACCGGTGATGCGAAGACAGGCCATAGCATCAGGAAAAATAGTGCTTGCTCCCGCTACAATTTCGGAAATCCGGGCGGGGCGAATTAAAAAGGGGGACCCCCTGCAGGTGGCTGAAATCGCGGCGATGAACAGCGCGAAACAGACACATTTGTTGATTCCCCACTGCCACCAGATCACCCTTGATACAGTGAAGGTTTCTTTTTCAGTTGAAAAAAATTTCATTAAAGCTCGATGCCATGTAAGATGTCAAGCCCGGACAGGGGTGGAAATGGAAGCGCTGGTGGGAGTTTCTCTTGCCCTGAATACCATATGGGATATGGTCAAATATCTTGAAAAAGATGAGAATGGTCAGTATCCTGGAACAAAGATGACGGAAATACAGGTGGAAATGAAAGAAAAAATAGCAGGCCCTGCCTCCGTTGGAAAGGAAAGAGAATCATGAAACGAGCATTTTTTCTGTGTGGGATGGTGGTCTTGTTCGTGCTCTGCGCAGCCAGCAGTTGGGCCGAAAAGGCCTATGTGACAGATCGGTTCAAGGTGACCTTTCGTTCTGGACCAAGTCTTGAAAACAAGGTCGTCCGCATGCTTCCCTCCGGACAAGAGCTGGAAGTCCTGGACACCCAGGGGGACTGGAGCCATGTTCGAGTCATCACTGAGGGAGGTGACGGTATTGACGGTTGGATATTGAACCGATTCCTCATTGAAAGGCTTCCGTGGGAGAAAAAAGCAAAGATACTGGAAGCCCGGAACCAGGAACTGGAAGCCAAATTGACCATGATTGATGAGAAAAGAAAATCTGCGTCCAGCGAAAATCAGCAGCTCTCCGCGGAATTGAAAAAGACGCAGGTGGCCCTGGAGGGTCTTAAGAAAAAATACGAACGACTGAAAAAGGGGGCTGCCAGCTACCTTGTCCTGAAAAATGAATACAACAGGATGAAATCGACCCTTGAGAACAACCTGAAGAAACTGGCTGAAGTGACCGGGGAAAATGAGAAACTCAGGTCTTCCGAAAGGAGAAGGTGGTTTATAACCGGGGCGCTGGTCCTTATTTGCGGGTGGATCATCGGGCTGGTGATGGGCAGGACCAGGCGCCGACGCAGGTCTATTTACGATTAGCCCCATAAACAAGGAAAACATTTTTGAGCAAAAAAACTACCTTTCACTCCCCCACTTGTGAAATCATTACCATTGGAACCGAACTCCTTCTCGGGCAGATCATTGATACCAATACCGCCTACCTTGCACAGGAACTGGGAGAACTTGGAATCTCTGTCCGCTTTCGAACGTCTGTTGGAGACCACCTTGGTGAAATCATAGAAGTTGTCA
>QMLQ01000119.1 GCA_003646815.1 Deltaproteobacteria bacterium
ATGAAAAAAACGGATTTTAATATCAATCAAAAGGAACCAGACCTGCATGTCAATACGCCCCCGGAAAAGAAGCTCTGGCAGAAACAGGGACCATTCTCCCTCTGGTATTTTATCATTATGTTCCTGCTCTTTTATCTGTTTCAGTCTTCATTGCAGATTAAGAGAGAAGAAATCCCTTACAGCCAATTCATGAAATACCTCCAGGCGGGCCAGGTCTCTGAATGCGTCATAAAGCAGAATATTATTGTGGGAAAGCTCAAACTCATGGATCAGAAGACCGGAAAGCCCCGCCGCTTCATTACAATACGTCTGCGTGATGCTCAACTGGTAAAGACGCTTGATCAATACGGGGTCAAATACACTGCAACAGTAGAAAACAACTTTCTCAGCAACCTCATCTTCACGTGGATTATTCCCTTCGGCATTATTTTTCTCCTGTGGGGCTATCTTGGAAAAAAGATGGGCGGCATGGGAGCAAACTTTCTGAATATTGGCAAAAATAAGGCGCACATCCATGTGGACAACCTCCCAAAGGTCACCTTCAAAGACGCAGCAGGGGTCGATGAAGCAAAACAGGAGCTTGGAGAAGTGGTGGAATTTTTGAGGAATCCTGACCATTTCCAACGCCTGGGAGGGCACATGCCGAAAGGGGTGCTCCTGGCCGGTCCTCCGGGCACAGGAAAGACCCTCCTTGCACGGGCCGTATCCGGGGAGGCAGGAGTGCCTTTCTTTAACATCAGCGGCTCGGATTTTATTGAAATGTTCGTGGGTGTAGGCGCGGCCCGCGTGCGCGATCTCTTTGACCAGGCAAGAAAGAAGGCACCATGTATCATCTTTATCGATGAACTGGATGCCATCGGCCGACAGCGGGGCGGACCCGTGGTCATGGGCGGGCACGACGAGCGGGAACAGACTCTGAACCAGCTCCTGGTGGAAATGGACGGTTTTGATTCCAGCAAGGGCGTTGTTGTCCTTTCCGCCACAAACCGCCCTGATGTGCTGGATAAGGCGCTTTTGCGACCGGGAAGATTTGACCGGCAGATCGTGGTGGACAAGCCAGATCTCACGGGAAGGATAGAGATTTTGAAGATCCATACCCGGAACCTCAAACTGGCCCCTGACGTGAACCTGGAGATTGTGGCCAAGAGAACCCCGGGCTTTGTGGGTGCTGATCTGGCCAATGTTGCCAACGAGGCGGCTATCCTGGCGGCCCGGAAAAATCAGGATACGATCACCACCGCGGATTTTGAAGCAGCGATCGACCGGGTTATTGCGGGCCCTGAAAAAAAGAAAAACACCCTGGGTCCCGAGGAAAAACACCGGGTATCGTACCATGAATCAGGCCACACCCTTGTGGCTGAACTTGTCCCTACGGGAGAGCCGGTACACAAAGTCTCCATCATTCCAAGGGGCATCGGGGCTCTGGGCTATACCCTTCAACTCCCGGAAAAGGAGAAATTTCTTGCCACGAAAAATGAACTCCTGGACCAGATTGCCATCCTCCTTGGCGGAAGGGTTGCGGAAGAAATCGTCTTTGGCGATGTCTCCACCGGCGCACAGAATGACCTGGAACGGGCATCGGAAGTGGCACGAAACATGGTCTGTTCCTATGGCATGAGCGAAAAACTGGGACCCCTCACCTTCGGAAAAAAGCAGACATCCCTTTTCCTGGGAACGGATTACGGGGAAGAGAAAAACTACAGCGAGGAAACCGCCCGTGAGATAGACGCCGAGGTGAAAAAGCTCATTTCGGCAAACTATGAAAAGGTGAAAAAGCTCCTGGAGAAAAATCGGACGCGCCTGGATGCGCTCGCAAAAGAGCTGGAAGAAAAGGAAGTGCTTTCAGGGGAGGAAGTGGCGGCAATAATAAAACAGGGTTAAGCCTGTTGGCGAGGAAATCAGTTACAGCACGTGAAGACGCATCTCTCCACAGTGGCTGGGGAATGACGAAAATTCTTATGGAATATGCAGGGGTGATATGCTATCACCCATTGCGACGACGGGCCAAGGCCCGGAGGAGCAGAAAGAAGGTACCACATGGGCAAAAAATATCGCTATTTGTTTGGGCCGGTCCCGTCGCGTAGATTTGGACGATCCCTGGGGGTGGATCTGAGTAAACCCAAGACCTGTAGCCTGGACTGCGTCTTCTGCCAGCTCGGGCGTACCGGCACTTCTTCTATTGAAAGAAAGGAGTACGTGCCCACCGGGGAGGTGATCGCCGAACTCAAAGACTGGCTGGAAACGGACGGGCAAGCCGATTACATCACTCTCTCCGGTTCCGGGGAGCCAACCCTCCATTCCGGTTTTGGAGAGGTCTTGGCGTTTGTGCGCGAAAACAGCTCCATTCCCGCTCTGCTCCTGACCAACGGCACCATGCTCTATCTTCCCGAGGTCCGAGAAGGGGCTTCCCATGCCAGCATTGTCAAGACATCTCTTTCCGCCTGGGATGAAGCTTCCTACGCCCTGGTGAACCGGCCCCACCCGGAATTGCGATTTGACCTGCTGGTTGAAGGAGAGAAGGCATTCCGGGCCGACTACACCGGAAAGCTGTTCCTGGAGGTTTTCCTTATCAAGGGAATGAATGCCCGGCCAGAAGAAGTGAAGAAGATAGCCGCTTTGGCAAAAGAAATAGCACCCGACCGCGTCCAACTGAACACGGCGGTTCGCCCACCGGCTGAGAAATATGCCGTCCCCCTCACCAGGGAAGAAATGGAAGGACTGGCGGAATTGTTCAAACCAAAAGCAGAAATCATAGCCGAATTTAAGGCAAGACATGGAAGCCATTTTGAAGCAAACCAGGATGCCATACTTGCGATGCTGAAGCGGCGGCCGTGCACCGCAGAACAGCTCGCAGAAGTTTTCGGGATGCATCTGAACGAACTTTCAAAATACCTGGGCAAGCTGACAGGAAATCAACAGGTTCTATTGGAACAGAGAAACGGACTGACCTATTATACCGTCCCTTCCAGAGAGAGGAGGAGCAACGCATGAGATTCGTTATCATTGGTGGAGATGCCGCCGGCATGAGCGCGGCAAGCAGGGCCAAAAGAAGGAAACCGGACATGGAAGTGATTGTCCTGGAACAAACCGGGGATGTCTCCTACAGTGCCTGCGGTATGCCTTACAACATTGCTGACCCTAAGAGGGACATGGACGACCTGATTGTCAGACATCCCCAGGTTTTCCGGGAAAAACAGGGCATAGACTTGAGAAACGGTCACCGGGTGGAATCCATCGATCCCGGAGAAAAAATAGTCAGAGGGACCACCCTTGATGGGAAGACATTCCAGGTGGGCTACGACGAATTGCTTATCGCCACCGGCGCGTCACCCATCATTCCGAATCTCTCCGGTTTTGATCTTCCCGGTGTTATGGGCCTGAAGACCCTGGATGATGGGAGGAGAATCAAGGCCTTTATGGCCGAGCATGAGGTCAAGCAGGCGGTCATCATCGGCATGGGATATATTGCCCTTGAAATGTGTGAGGCCCTGCGCGCACGAAACATGGACGTGGCAATGGTTAAGCCGAGGCCCGTGTTCCTGCCATGGATGAACAAGGACCTCTCCCAGATGGTCAGGGAAGAGGTGGAAAATCACGGTGTCAAGCTCTATATGGGTCATGAAGTAGAAGGGGTGGAGCAAGCAAACGACCGCCTCAAAGTGCTCTGTACCGACCTCCACCTTGAAGCCGAGATGGTCCTGGTGGCCATCGGAGTGACGCCCAACTCTCAATTGGCCGAAGACGCGGGAATCGCCCTTGGCGTCAGGAAATCCATTGCCGTCGATAAGCGCTTACGCACGTCTGAGAACCACGTCTATGCCGCAGGTGACTGTGCTGATGCTTATCACGTGGTGACCGGTGAAAAGGCGTGGATTCCCCTGGCCCTGAGGGCCAACAGGGCCGGCTGGGCAGTGGCCGACAATGTTACGGGAAAAGAGGTAGAACTGCCCGGCATTGCGGGGACTGCCGTTTTCAAGGTGTTTGACTTGCAGGTGGCACGCACCGGGCTCACTGCTGATGAAGCAAAAAAGTCGGGCTTTGATCCCGTGGAAATGATGATCCAAGGCAGAACACGCGCCCATGCGCACCCCGGGGCATCCAAACTGGGCGTTTATATGGTAGGAGACAGGAAAAGCGGACGGCTACTGGGGGTCCAGATGGTCGGAAAAGAGGGAGCAGCCCACCGGATTGATGCCCCTGCGGTCGCCCTCCAGGCCAAAATGACCGTGGAAGAATTTGTCCAGTGCGACCTGGCCTATGCCCCGCCCTTCAGCCCGGTATGGGACCCCATGCTCACGGCGGCCAACCAGCTCCTCAAGAAATTGTGACCTGCCAGGGGAGGAGGTGATTTCTCTTGGCGGGATTTTCCAATCAATGGTGGTATGCTCGAAAAATGGAACTGCTGGCCGTGGCTGCCACGGAATGTCCTGTCATTGTCTACAACGAGGAATCTCTCAATGACACCCTCTTCGATTTGCTTGCTCTTGATCCAATCGATGCCCTCTTCTATCCCATGCATCACAATCCCCACCCAAAGATACTGCGCAAGGTTTTTGAAATGGGTGCGGGCTTTCAATGCGGCTCGGCGGAGGAACTGAACCGTCTTATTGCTCTTTTCCCGGAAATCAATCCCGAGACCGTTCTCTTCGCGCCCGAAATAGTGGTGGACGAGGACCTTGTCCTAGCCTTTGACTATGGAGTCCACGTCCTGGTCCGTAACCCGAGAATGATAGAGGATAATCGCCGGATCTTTCAGCACAGGAAACTATTTCTTACTCTCACGCCAAGCAACGGAGAACAAAACACAGCGCAATCAATAATAGAAACCTTATCTTCCTGCCAAATAACCCTGGCCGGCTTCTCGATCCAGACAAAGGAGCCATTTGCCCCTCCGCACCATACAGATTCCTGGATCTTGCGACTGGTGAAAACATTCAGGTATTCCCCGGAAAAGACGACATTGCTCCTGGGAGGTGAATCGGCCGTGATCATGGACAAGAAAAAAGGCTGTATTGACATTTCTTCTACTGAAGAACAATTGGAAGCGTTAACGAATGCATTGCCCGGACTCACCTTGTGGCTCAAACCGGGCTCCGGAGTGGTCTCGGGGGCGGGAGTGCTCTTGGCACAGGTACTGCTCTCAACTGAAGAGAACGGGCTGTACACCGCCGGGACAAATTTGCCGGCCGATCCTCCTATGACAAATATCCTCTTGAGACCCCCTCACCATGTGGTGAATCTCTCAAAAATGCAGGAAGAAACCTCGAATTTGACCGGAGTCTCCGGACAGGAGATCAAGGCTTCCCTCCCGATGGAGGCCGGGGATATTCTGCTTTTCACAAATGTGGGAGCTTGTGGACGGGAGGCGATCTTCCGCAAGGAGAAACAGGCCATACCCGAGCACTATCTGAATGCCCGAAAACTGTGTCCAGTGAAAATATAACCGGGGCTAGCGTCCGGAAGACCAGCCCCGTCGGCGCCTTCGCCCGCGAGGGGGCAGATCAAAATGACCGCCTTCGATCTTCAGAACCTTGCCCATCACCAGGGCATCCGCGACAATAGCCCTTGCCTCTGCAAGGACCCTCCCGAAGGTCTGCCGGGAAATATTCATTTTTGCGGCGGCAGTTTCCTGGTCCAGGCCCTGAAAATCGCTCAGCCTGATGGCCTCCAGGCCCTCCACCGGCAAAAAGACTTCCTCCCTCCCCCAGGGAGGCACATTGTTCGGCACAAAGGCGTCAACGACCGGATGTGCCTGTACAAACCGCAGTTTTCTGGGCCTCGGCATGGTCCTCACTCAATCGGCAATGTCCTTGGGGCGCACGGCAACTTCCACTTGCTTCACCCCGGGCACCGCCATGGCTGCTTTTTACAACTATAGTCTTCCTCCCAAAAAAATGCAAGATCTCGTATTATAACCGTTCCCGGGCCAAAACTTTTCATATTTGTAATGTTCAGGAAATGCTCCAGAAATATTCAATTTCTATAATATGACAAATTTTATCAACATGGAAAGTTGCTGTTTTAAAAAAAGTCATAGATTCATGGCAGCCCAACCATGCAAGGAGGATATCATGGATTTGGAATTGATAAAATGCCCCAGACAACCGGGTAATCTCCGCATCTCAAAAAATGCCTGTGCGCTCCGGTATCTGGAGGCCCAGAAGATAAGCGCAGAGATCCCCGTTCGAGAATTCGATATCATCAGGAAAATCGGACTGGAGACCTGCAAGACCTGCCCGGTGGGGAAAAGGAATGCTATTGAGCTGCAGATTTCTAACCAGGAAACCAATGGGACCTGTGACAATAAGCGTATTCATGAGACAAACAGCTAAACCAGCATGGCCGGACCAAAATAAGCCCAGCCACCCGCGGACATGAAAATACAGTCCGCATATTCGGACACCGCCGGAGGTATTTTCCCGGTAAAATTCAAAAGGTAGAGGAGGCAGAGGACAAAATGAAACACAACAGACAAACATCATTGAGTGTACGGGTATCTCTCGCTGTTATTGGAATCCTTGCAGTTTTCCTGACACCGATCCTTGCACAGGCGGCGTTTCCCGGCCTGGGAAACAAGACACCGACATCTTTCGCTGACCTGGCCGACAGTGTAAAACACTCCGTGGTAAACATATCAACCACCCAGGTCATTAAAGGTTCCCCGCTCCGGCCATTCGGAGGACCCAATTCGCCGTTCGGCCATTTTTTCGGGGACGACTTCTTCAAGCATTTTTTCGGCAATATCCCCCAGGAAGAAATGAAGACCCACGCCCTTGGATCGGGATTCGTGATCAGCAGTGATGGTTTTATTGTCACCAACAACCACGTGGTGAAAAAAGCCACCGAAATCAAGGTGAAACTGGACAGCGGGAAGGAATACGACGCCAAGATTGTCGGAAGGGATCCAAAGACGGACCTGGCCCTCATCAAGGTGATGCCTGATAAAAACTTTCCCGAACCAGTCAAGCTGGGAAATTCTGATGTCATCAGGGTTGGGGACTGGGTCATGGCCGTGGGAAATCCCTTCGGTCTCGGCCAGACGGTCACCACCGGGATCATCAGCGCAAAGGGCAGGATCATTGGGGCCGGTCCCTATGATGATTTCCTCCAGACCGATGCCGCTATCAATCCGGGCAACAGCGGAGGCCCCCTTTTCAATATGAAGGGAGAGGTCGTAGGCATCAATACCGCCATCATCGCCCGGGGCCAGAACATCGGCTTTGCTATTCCCATCAACATGGCCAAGGAACTCCTCCCCCAACTCAAATCAGGAAAGATTATTCGCGGCTGGCTCGGGGTCATGATACAGGACATCACCTCCGAACTTGCAAAGTCTTTCGGCCTGAGCACGACAAAGGGTGTCCTGGTTTCGGATGTCACAAAAGGCAGCCCTGCCGACAAGGCAGGCCTGGAACGGGGAGATGTCATTAAGCGATTTAACGGCAAAGAGGTTAAAGACTCCCATATGCTGTCCCGAACGGTGGCGGCAACGCGCCCAAAAACGAAAGTGACCATTGACATAGTCAGGGACGGAAAAGAAAAGAGTCTTCAAGTGCTGATCGGTACCATGCCCAAAAGCCAGGAGGCTGTTTCGCCTGAGAATGCCAATGCATGGGGCCTCACCGTCCAGGAGATGTCTCCTGATCTCGCCCGTCACCTGAACCTGAACCCGGATGAAGAAGGCGTGGTGATCTCGGGAGTGAAACCCGGCAGTCCTGCAGCGGAAGCAGGGCTCAGGCCCGGTGATATCATCAAGGAAGTTGATCGCAAGGAAATCAAGGATCTCGATGATTATCAAAGGGCTATGCAGAAAGCCACAAAGAGCGGGAGCGTCCTGTTCCTCATAAAACGGGGAGACGGCACCCTTTTTGTTGTGTTAAAACAATCAGAAAAGTAGCTGGGCAGACTCGTGGTCTCCGCTCAATCGCCGGAGGCCACGAGGCCCCATTCCCAGACCTTTATTGATCCAGTTTCAGGATCAGAAAGGATCCGACGAAGAAAAAAATCCCGTTGGCAAGCCACGCTGAAAGAACCGGCGGAAGAATTCCCGCAAAACCCAGCGACCGTGACACCCCCAGGACAATGAGATAACAAAAGCAGGCAACCACACCCACAGCTATGGCCACAGATGTTCCGCCCTTGTTCTGGAGAAGGGCAATAGGAGCCCCGAGCAGCAGCATGATAAAGACAATAAACGGGAAAGCGAGCTTGATGTTGAGGTCCACAAAATAGCGCGACGCGTCATATCCCTCATCCTGGACTTTCTCGGCAAATCGTTTGAGTTGCCAGTACCCCATCTCTTCGGGCTGGCGCTCTTCCTGGGCAAACGTTTCCGGCCTCTCCGGTATCTTCAGATAAATTTCCTTAAACCGGGAAAGTGCGTATCCGCCTTCCTTGTCCCCGGTAAGAGTTATTCCACCCCGCACTTTCCAAGCGTTACCGTTCCACACCGCCACCTTGGCATCTATCCTTTTCAACAATCGAAAAGAAGGATCAAAAAAATAGAAACTGGGCCGGTACATGGCCATCCTTGCGGGGTCAAATCTTGCGATCCAATAAATGGCATTTTTCGATTTATACCAGATGTGATCCCGACCGTATGTCCCCTGTCCGCTCTTTTTCTCCACGTACACCCTCCAGAGCGTATTCGCCCGGGAGCTTGCATAAGGTACTGCAGATTCAGAAAATACGAAAAGGGTCAGGGAAAGAATAACTCCAAGCAGAAATATCGGGCTCATAAAATCAAAAAGCTTGATGCCGCAGGCCTTGAGAGCGATGATCTCATTGTTCTTTTTCATCAGGCTGAACATGATAATAACCGCTATCAGGATTGCCGGCGGCAGCATTTGAACAACAATAAAGGGAAGAAGGTAAAGAAGGTACCGTATGATCACGCCTCTCGGTACCTGGGCATCTATGAAGTTGTCCGCCTTGCCGAAAAAATGGACCATTATGTAAATGGAAACAAATGCAAACAGGCTCAAGAGGAGAAGCTTGAAAAATTCCTTATACAGGTATTTTGAGAAGACAGGCATCACACCTTAATGCTCTAGCTCGACTTTCGGTTCCCTTGTCATTAAATCCCTGACCGCATCTTTTGGATCCTTTTCGTTATAGAGAACCTCGTAAATCTCCGTGGTGATTGGCATGTCCACACCCATCTTTCTTGAGAGTTCATAGGCAGAACGGGTGGTCCTGATCCCTTCGGCGACCATTTTCATTCCCCGGGTGATCTCCTCCAGTTTCATCCCTTTTCCGATCTTAAAACCCACTGTCCTGTTCCTGCTGAGATCGCCCGTGCAGGTAAGAACAAGATCACCCATGCC
>QMLQ01000120.1 GCA_003646815.1 Deltaproteobacteria bacterium
CTTACCGGGAAGAGCATGAAACCAACTCGCGGGAAAAAAAAGACAATTCTCCTCGGAAAATGCATGTACCAGGCGAACAAGGACAATCCGGACATCCAGGAGATGATCGCGGTCAAGGGATGCCCACCTTCCCCGCAGAAAATTGTGGAGGCGTTCCAAAAGGCCGGTATCCCCCTGAGTCCGACCCTGTTTGAACAGATGGATATGTTGCCGGGGTTTTTCATGCGGAAATACGAGGGAAAGCCGGAATTTGATGAATCCTTCTTTCAAATTGAATAAGGAATAAGGAGAAAGGAAAAAGGCTAGGCAAGTGGAAGCCGGACTGATAGGCAGCGAGGCGGCTGGGTAAAAGAATTTTGAATTGTTAATTTTAAGTTTTGAATTTGGAAAAAAGAATTTATCACGCCCGCTCACTTCGTTCGCTAGGGACACAGAGCAAAAAGAGAAAAACAATTCATTTTTGTTGTTAAAACTCTGTGTTCCCCTAGGTCCCTGTGTGAGACACAGTTTTTGTCTGGGTGGGTCTGCCTGATGAAAGAAGGCACAAGGAAAAATCACTGATGGCAGAGGAAAAGATTCATTTCAATTCAGGAGACCTGGAACTTGAAGGGCTTCTCAATCGCAGAGATGGAGAAAAAGGCGTGGTGGTGACCCATCCTCACCCCCTTTATGGCGGTGATATGCAGAATAATGTGGTGACAACAATTGCCCGGGCCTATCAAAACTTAGGGTATTCGACGCTGCGGTTCAATTTCAGGGGCGTCGGCAACAGCCAAGGCCGCTACAGCGATGGCCACGGAGAGCAGAAGGATGTGAAGGCGGCCCTTGACTATCTCGTCTCAGCGGGGTGCTGTGATCTGGATCTTGCAGGATATTCATTCGGAGCGTGGGTAAATGCCATGGGACTTGGTAAGTATCCCGAGGTAAGGCGATTGAACATGGTGTCACCTCCGGCGGCTTTCATGGATTTCTCCGGCTTGGGACTTACTCCAAGAATCAGGTTGGTAGTCTCCGGCTCTCGCGATGATATTGCGCCCCCTGCCATGATCCGGGAAATGATTAACACGTGGAATCCTGATGCAGAATTCAGGGTCATTGAGGGGGCGGACCATTTTTATGGTGGATACGAAGAGGATCTTTTTCAGATAATACACAGATTTCTCGGCCGCGAAGCTCATGAGTGAAAGGAAAGAGGATAAAGGTCAATAGATAAAGGCTAGGAAGCTGGAAGGCCAGGAGGCTAGAGGCGGAAAGGACCGTCCGTCTTCGACGGACTTGAGGATGTAAGGCAAAAAAGGCGAAGAGGTGGGATAAATAATTTTGAGATACTCGTATAACTTGCGTATGTCTGCGTGTGTCTGGTGCGCCTGGCCAAGAAGATAGGGGAGAAGAGGTGTTGAGTACGATCGCGAGAATGAAGAATCCCATCATGGAGTATGCGTGGGGTTCTAAAAACGCCATCCCTGATTTGCTGGGGATCCCGAATCCAGAGCAGAAGCCCATGGCGGAAATGTGGATGGGCGCCCACCCGAAGGCCTCTTCCGCCATATGGGTAGACGGAAAATGGGTTTCCCTGGAAGAGGTAATCCGCTCCTCTCCTGACACGATCCTCGGAAGGCATGTTGCCCTTCAGTTTAAAAATCACCTTCCGTTTCTGTTCAAGGTATTGGCCGCTGAGGAACCCCTTTCCATCCAGGTACATCCGGACCTTGAGCAGGCAAAAGAAGGATACAAGAGAGAAACAGAGTCGGGTATCCCCCTGGATGCACCGGAACGGAATTACCGTGACCCCAACCACAAACCGGAGATCATCTGCGCCCTTGATGACTTTGACGCCTTGAAGGGCTTCAGGAAAATTGATGAGATGATCAAGCTGTTGGAGAAAGTGTCGTCACGGTCCCTGGACGGGTTGATTGAGCTGCTTGTGCGGGAACCTGACGAAAGAGGATTGAAGCGCTTTTTTGAGGCACTCATGGGCATTGAAAAACAGGAAATGGCCCGGATTTCGGCCACTGCGGCCCAACGGGCAGTTGATTTTGCAGAAAATGATCCGGCATACGGATGGGTGGTTTTGCTGGAAAAGGCTCACCCTGGAGATCCGGGGGTACTTGCTCCCCTGTTCCTCAATCTGGTTCGGCTTTATCCTGGAGAGGCGCTTTTCCTGCCTGCAGGAGAGCTCCATGCCTATCTCAAGGGGGTGGGGATAGAGCTGATGGCGAATTCAGACAATGTTATCAGGGCAGGCTTGACCAGAAAACATGTGGACGTCCCTGAACTGATCAAAATTGCCCGATTCACGATGGGAAATCCCCAAATTCTCCCGGCGGTTCGGGTGTCAGTGGGAATGGAGGAGTACGCTTCTCCATGTGAGGAATTTGTGCTCAGCAGGATCGTCTTGGAGGAAGAAAAAACCTGTGAACTCAACTCCCGGGAGGGAGTTGAGATACTCCTTTGCACAGAAGGCGAGGGAGAGATAGAGAATGGTGGCGGCGATCAACGGGTACACTTCTCCAAAGGAATGTCATTCCTCGTGTCTGCACCAGTGAAGGACTACAGGATTTCTGGATGGGGAACCTTGTTCAGAGCCTCGGTCCCGCCCATTACCACCAGGAAATAGTCCGGTCGTTTTCAAAGATGAGATCCAGCAGTTTTGCGTAATCAGGATCTGATTCATAAAGAGAAAACGTGGAGCTTTCCTCCCCATCCGAGATAAGGCCCATCAGCGTTTTGGTCACTTCGTCAGGTTCTGATTTGAGAATATGTAATATTTTCATGCCATGCCCCCAAACGGTATGACAAGATCCATTTCTTTTAGCTTTTTTCCGATCTCTTCTAAGGTCAGGTATTGAAAACCGTGTTTTTCCGCGTTTACCTTGTTGTTGGAGAAGTATTCACACTCCATGTCTTCCAGCCACTCCAGGTTTTCCTTGTACTCTTCCGTCATGTCCACCTCAATGTCCAGTACGAACATGTAGGAATAGAAATTTTCAACCGCGAGACCAAGGGTGGAGCGTGAACCTTCCCAGAGATCCTCTTTTCTCCTGATCAAGAAAGCAACGTGTTTTATGTTTTCCATGTCTTCTCGGCTCCTAGAAGGAAAGGTAACGATCGCAGTCTTCGATCATTTCACCGTTTCTTGCCTGGGTGGCGTAGTCCTTTTCGTTAATGCCTACTACCGGTGGTTTGAGATTGTGGCTCTCGAATCCCACATTGCAGAGGGACATCTTTGCCAATCCCTCAAGTTCACCGAATCTGGGGTCCTGGGTAAGCAGCGTTCCGAGATGGCTGAAAAAAATAGTAACCTCAATATCCTTTGATTTTGCTGCCTGACAGAGAGAGATGATTTTGTCAAGATGCTTGTCAGATGAGACAAAAATGCCCAGTGATTTTGCCATAGTTAATCTCCTGAATGTTTAACGCATGCAATGCCTGAAATAAAGGGCGAGGAATAGGGATCAAAATGGAATGCGTAAGGTCACTTTACCTTGATAAAAAATCGGGTAAACCCCTCATCGTCTTTTTCCCCAAGGTATTCGTGCCCTGTTCTTTTCGCAAAAGCGGGAAGGTCGTTTTTCGTGCCAGGGTCAGTGGAAAAGACCTCGAGAATCTGGCCGGAAGACATTTTCCCGATGGTCTTTTTCGTTTTCAGGATAGGCATGGGGCAACTGAGCCCGCGGCAATCCAATGTTTCGTCCGGTGTGATGTTGTCTACCATTTCAATAAATCCTCCTTTGTCAAAAAATGTTCCTATAACCTAAGTGTTTGAATAGTGATGTCAAGTTTATTATGCATGCCTACATTTCCACCGTGAATTTTTCGGTCTCCTCGTTCCATGTGGCCAGAAGATAATAGACGAAGAGAAAGAGGAGCAGGCCGGTAATAGTCCACTTGTAGGTAATATAGTCCGGCAGAAAGACGCGGTGACCCATGAGAGCGGTAAGCCCCTTGGAAGACTTAATGAAGGCCTTGAAAAGCGAGGTGGTGAGAGCGAAGCAGATAACCGCTAGCATAAGTTTCACCTGGCCTTCCCCTGCCCGCCAGACTGAGCCGCTTCCGCAGCCGCCTGCTACCACCATGCCGATTCCGAAAATAATTCCCCCCACAAGGCCGCCGAACCAGAATGCCTGGGACACATACACGGATTCTCCCCTCAGGCCGGTCCATTTGAGGGCGGCAAAGCCCAGGATGCTGATGAAAAGGCTGACGCAGATGGCGCGTGCCACCTCCCCTTCACCCGTCATGAAAGGATCACGAAAAGCTCGGACAAAGCAGAACCGGGTCCTCTGGATAATAATCCCGAAGGCAACACCGCAGAGCAGGAGACCTCCGACACGTGTGTAGGCTTGAGTGTTATACATGAAGGCGCAGATCAGGGCTGCCAGCAAGGCGAAGGCCCCAACGTAAGGTTCAATTTGGACCCAATTGAAGCCTTCTTTATGTTCAGAAGCCCTCGTTCCTCCTGTTGGCCTTGAGGGCAGGTGTTCAAGTTCCCAGTACAGGTACTTGAGGCCGAGGAACGCGCCGATCAAGAGGCCGATCATCATGGCGATCGCGCTGAACGAGAGAGCACTGAGAGCTGAATAAAACCCACCAACATTACAGCCGCCGGCCATGGCAGCACCGACACCCATGAAAATCCCTCCCACGATTCCTTTGAGCAGTTCCAGCGGAGGGGCCATTCGAATGGAAAACTGTTTGGACAGAAGGGAGGCCACGAAGGCGCCCCAGAGCAAGCCGAATGTCAGTATGGAATTGGTGGAGACTACGGGGGAGAGAGGTTTGTGATGATAAATGCCCACGACCGAAAAAAACCAGTCTCCCCAGTTTCGCAAGCCTCCCGCAACGCCCCAGGGCCGTGCCCAGGCAAAGGTCACCACACTCATGATCCCGATCAGGACTCCGCCAACCCACATGGGCCAGTTTTCGAAAAAAATCCGGGAATAGCCACGGGCAAGAATGCCTCCTAACACACTTGATTCTCTGTTTTCACTCATAGCAGCCTCTCAAAAAAGCTCAACATCCCTCGTCTTCGATAATCTTGAATCCGCTGTCCTGCCCCTGAGGTTTTGCTTCGGCAGGAGGAGGCGGTGGTTGCACAGTAGATTCTTGGGGTTCCTGTCTTGCAGATACATCGGGCGTGAGAAGCCCGGCGCTTTTTTCCACCTTTTCCGCCAGGGCGAAGATCACGGCCTGATCATAGTATCGCCATGCCACCAGGGAGCCCGGGTCGGCCTGGACTGCTTTGCGGAAATACTCCTTCGCGTCAAGATATTTACCCCTGGAATAGGACTCCTTTCCGAAGCGGAGCATTTTGGCACACAGGGCCTTGTTCGGGACAAAGCTCGTTTGCTCCTGTGCCACAGCCTGTCCCGGCGCAATGATGATCATCGCGAGAAAAAAAATCCAGCAAACGGTGAGAGAGGTTATTCTTGTCATTGGGGGACTCCTTCGTTGTGATTGGTAGAAAACCCTTTTTGGGGAAGCAAAACTATCACAAGGCGTTGCTCCATGTCAATAGCCGCCGGATGGAGGCGGGTGCTTTTGGCTTTTGCCTTTCTTTCTCCACTTCCGCGTGGTAAATTTAAGCAAAAAACATGGAGGGATACCATGCCGAAAGAAATGGGAAAACGGCTCACCGCAATTCTCCAGGCCATGGAGGACGGTATTTATATCATCAACCAGGACTTTGTTCTTGAATTCATGAACAAGAGTATGGTCAGGGATTTCGGAGACGGGCTGGGAAAAAAATGCTACCAGATCATAAATCAGCTGGAGGACGTTTGCCCGTGGTGTAGGGCCAAAGAGGTTTTTGCAGGAAAGACCGTCCGTTGGGAACATCATGCAGCCTGGGTAGGAAAGACATTTGACCTGACGGAGTTGCCGCTCAGACATGAGGACAGGAGCGTCTCGAAGCTTACCATTTGCCGTGATATTACCCGGAGAAAATTGAGGGAAGACCGGATAAAGGCTACTGAAGAAGATTATCAGCGCCTCTTTGAACACGTGGGCTGTGGGGTCTATATCAGCAGCAAGGAAGGAAAATTCCTGGATGCGAACCAGGCCGCTCTCGACATGCTGGGATACAAAAGTAAGGAAGAATTCCTGGCCATGGATATTACCAGGGACCTGTACCTGCGGCCCGAAGACCGGCGGAGTTTTCAGGAAATGATTGAACGGGACGGACAGGTAATTGATTATGAAGTTGATTTCAAGCATCGAGATGGGAGCCCCATTTCGGTTTTGCTTACCAGTCACGTTCGATATGATCAGAATGGAGAAGTCCTCGGATACGAGGGCATCATTGCTGATCAGACGCACCGGAAAGAAATGGAGCGGAAGCTCAGGGAGGCGCACGATTTTTTAAACAAGTTCATCAGAAATTCTCCCAATGCAATTATCGCTACTGATCTGAAAGGGGATATTATCATATGGAATCCCGGTGCTGAGGAGACGCTTGGATATACTGCCGATCAGGTCATCGGAAAGATGAATGTCAAACAGATCTACCCGGAGGGCGTGGCAAGGAAGGTAATGAAAATGCTGCGTGGCCCTGAATACGGTGGAAAAGGGAAGCTGAAGTCTTACCCGATCGTTTTCGTGAGACAGGACGGTGATATTGTGGAAGGAAGTCTTTCTGCATCCATTATCTACGATCAGAGCGGGAACGAACTGGCATCGGTCGGGATCTTCGTCGACCTGAGGGAGCGTTTAGCAATGGAGGAAAAACTCCGCCAGACACAGGAGCAGTTGCTGCAATCGGAAAAACTCGCTGCCATGGGCCGTCTCACATCCCAGATCGCTCATGAACTCAACAACCCCCTCTATGGTATTATGAATACCTTGGAATTGCTGAAGACCGAAATTTCCCCTGAGAGCAAGCGGCGAAAAATACTGGAAATGGCTCTTTCTGAAACAGTAAGGCTCTCGGAGCTTCTCAGAAAAATGCTCTCCTTTTCCAAGCCAGACGAAGAAGAAAAACAACCCACCGACGTGAATGTCATCCTTGACGAAATTCTTTTACTCCATGAGAAACAACTGAGGGAAAATAGTATTCGGATTAGTACGATTTTTGAAGAAGACTTGCCGGAGGTTTTTGCTTCCAAGAATCAATTGCGACAGGTTTTTCTCAACATGGTTTCAAATGCCAGGGATGCCATGCCTGAGGGGGGCACCTTGAGCGTTTCAACACACCGTAAAGAGGGGATGGTCCATATCGAGTTTACCGACACCGGGACTGGCATTGAGAAAGGCCATCTTGACAAGATTTTTGATGCCTTCTTCACCACGAAAGCCAGCGTCAAGGGGGTGGGTCTCGGTCTCTCAGTCTGCTACGGGTTTATCAGGGATCATGGTGGGGATATAAAGGTCCAAAGCGAAAAAGGATCAGGAACTACCTTTACGATTACCTTGCCGGCCTGCCAATCTTCCGAACGCGGATAGCTCCGCTGCCCTTGTCTTTTTCCCTCCCGAAAATTTGCCATGCGTCGCAAATGCGAGCGGCTTAGAGGGAAGGCTCTCGCACCTTCCGCGCATCGACGATCTGGTTGCAATAGCAATACAGTAATTATCTTTTTTATAGAAATTAATAATTATTGAAAGAGGTGTTGTTTCTATCAGCGTTCGGCTGGCGATCTTTCTCGGGGAACGAGATCCCCCTTTTGTCATTGCATAAGGCGACGAAAAAAATGACAAAAATTTGCAATATATATTTAAGCCACTGAGAGTCCTTCGCTTCGCTCGCAATTACAGCAGGGAAACCTTCTTGTGCGTTTGCCAGGGTGAATCTTCATTTTTTATTGACAAACGATAAAAACTATAATAAATATAAAATCAATACATTTCTAGGGACCAGGAGGCACACAATGGAGGATATATTGACTGTTTACACGGCGAGCCAGTATTGCCGGGTATCGCCCAAGACCATCATTAACTGGATAGACGCGGGTCATATTCCTGCGTACAAGACTGTCGGTGGGCACCGGCGAATAAAGCGTGAAGACCTTGAGGCCTTTATGAGAAAACAGGGAATTCCTATGCCTGAAGAAGAGCAGGAGAGCGGGAAAAAAAGGATCCTCGTGGTGGATGATGATCCCATTATTGTAGAAACCATTGTGCAGGCCCTTGAAGAAGAAGAGTTCGACTATGAAGTAATTTCCGCTTCTGATGGTTTTGAAGCCGGGTTGCAGGTAAACCATTTCAAGCCGCATCTCCTGATCCTGGATATTATGATGCCGGACATAAAAGGCTATGATGTGTGCAAAAAGATCAAGGAAACGGAAGAAACAAAAGACACGAAGATTATTGTGCTTTCTGCGTACCTGGATGAAGAAAAGTTTAAGAAGATGAAGGAGTACGGGGCGGATCTCTGTTTTTCGAAGCCCCTACCTCTTCCTCAGCTGAGGCAGGAAGTGGCAAGACTCTTGGGCCTTTCGACATGAAGCGCGGTAGCAAAAAGGAGTAACGGAGAGACACCATGAAACTGAAAG
Source organism: Deltaproteobacteria bacterium (assembly GCA_003646815.1). GTDB lineage: Bacteria > Desulfobacterota > DSM-4660 > Desulfatiglandales > Desulfatiglandaceae > B46-G9. Next base: position 8,487 of record QMLQ01000120.1, read on the forward strand.
AATCCCTTGAAAAGAAGAAGTTCGTTGTCACCTCAGAAGTTCAGGGGGCAGTGGATGAGGCCCCTGAGCAGCTTGTCAAAAGCCTGGAGTTGGTAAGGGGACGGGTGGATGGGGTCACGGTCCCGGAAGTCGAAATAGAAGGAGTTGTGGGCGACAGCATCAAGACATGCGAGGTGCTAAACAAGAATCGCTTTGAGGCTATTTACCAGACTACCACGCGTGACAAGAACCGTATCCAGCTTCAGAAGGACCTTTTGCAGGCCCACGATTCCGGCGTGGAAAACCTGCTTGTGTTCACCGAGGATTACCGCATCACCGGAGACAGCCTCCAGGAGATGATGTTTTTTCATGTGGACGCGGGGAAACTGGAATCCGTGCTGCAGCACATGCGGGAAGGGAGAACCGTGGACGGCGGAGAGTTGGGGAAAGGCGCTGATTTTGTGGTGGGGAGCGGCGTGGAATCCGGCTGGGGAAAGAATATCCCTGATCTGGAAATGAAAGAGATGGAAGCTATGGCCAAGATAGGAGCCGGCTATTTTCTCTCAACGCCGGTATTTGACGTGGACGGATTCGAGAAATTCCTGAAGCAGGTCAACACTTTCGGGATCCCGGTGATCGCCGAAGTGATGATCCTGAGGACCGCGGGCATGGCAAGTTTCCTGAACAGGCACATCAAGTCAGGGATGGTCCCGGAGTGGGTGATCAAGAAGCTTGCCAAGGCAATAGACAAGGAAAAGGCCAGTATCGAGATCTTTGCGGATA
>QMLQ01000121.1 GCA_003646815.1 Deltaproteobacteria bacterium
CCCCTCGGGATGGGGTTTTGGTTTCAATTCATCATCCCGGGTGATCACCACGTCAAAATCGGAAATTGTGACACCTTCAAAATTTTCAAGTGCCCGTATCACCGTCTTCAGGGTGTTCCGGGTCAGTATCCCCACAAGGATTCCCTGCTCCTTCAGATATGGGATAATCGCCTCCGCGCCCGTGTTGGGTTCGGATATCTCCGCCCCTCTCGTTTCAAACGTATCAAGGATGTCCGAGACCTCCTGCCGGCGAACCGGATCGGTTATGCCTCTCATGTATTCGAGCACCGGTATTTCATGGGGACATCCGATGGCCGCCTTGATTTCATCAAAGTCTAGGGCCCCCGGTTTCGTCAGGGTCCCGTCAAAATCGAACAGGACCATCTTTATCTGGTTTGGTGCAGGGATTTCCATGGGGAAAAAATAGCCTGCGGGAAAATTATTATCAAGCAAGAAAAACAGAGAAATCAATGTTGCCCGGGAGGCACCAGAATGATAAGAAATAATTCCATGAAACAGTCACGCCTTCCTTTCCTAAAAACACTGCGCCATTTCAAGACCCTCCAGATCTATTTTGTGGAAAACAGGTGGGCGCTCATCACCGGTCTCGCCTGCCTGCTGCTTGTTGACTTCCTGCAATTGATCATCCCGCTGATCATCAAAAAAGCGGTTGATTTGCTCACCAGGAGCATGGCGACCCCTGCCTTGCTGTTTCAGGAAGGCCTTGCCATTGCGGGAATTGCATTGGCCATCGGACTCCTGCGTTACGTGTGGAGACATCTCATCTTCGGGCATTCGAGGAAGGTGGAAAAAAGGCTTCGAAACCGTCTTTATGAGCACCTCCAGAGCCTTCCCCCCTCTTTTTACCAGAGAATGAAAACCGGGGATCTCATGGCACGGGCCATAAACGACATCAACGCCATTCGGATGGCAACGGGTATGGGCCTTGTGGCGCTGACGGACGGGACTGTTCTTGGGCTTGCGGCCATCGGCTTCATGGTCTCCATCAGCCCCAGGCTTACTGCTATTTCCCTCATCCCTGCGCCGATCATCGTCCTCTGCACAAGGATACTCACCCGGCGGATGTCCGTAGGATTCGAGAAGGTGCAGAAGACATTTTCAGATGTAACGGAGCGGGTGCGGGAGGCCTTCGCCGGCATCCGTGTGGTGAAGGCGTTCAACCGGGAGGAATGGGAATACAACCGCGTCAAGGACGAAGGCGAACGATACGTCTCGGAAAACATGCGGCTGGCAAGAATCCTGGCCCTGTTTTTTCCCATGATGGTCCTGTTCACAAACCTGGGGCTTGCTATTGTCCTGTGGATGGGAGGCAGGCTTGCCATCTTCGGAAAAATCAGCACCGGGGATTTTGTTGCGTTTATCAGCTACCTGAATCTCATCACGTGGCCCATGATGGCAATGGGGTGGGTGACAAACCTTGTGCAGCGCGCCTCCGCATCCATGCGGCGGATCAACGCAATTCTGGACGAACAGCCTGCAATCAGCGACCCACTAGCTTCCGTAACCGTTTCAGCAGTTCGCGGTGAAATAGAAATAAGGGGGTTCAGTTTCCACTACCCAGGCAAGTCATCACCACAACTGAAAGAAATAAGGCTTCACATTGAGCCCGGGGAGAGGGTCGCTTTCGCAGGGAAGGTGGGTTCGGGAAAGACCACCCTTCTCAAGGCGATGACAAGGCTCGTTGAGATACCCCGCGGCACCTTTTTCCTGGACGGGCACGATGCAACGGATATCCCGCTCCAATCCTTGCGGAAGAATATCGGATTCGTTCCCCAGGAAGTATTTCTTTTTTCCGACACGGTGCGAGGAAATCTCCTGTTGGGAAGAGAGGGAATCACCGGGGAAGCCATGGAAAAGGTCCTGGATATTGCAGCCATGAAGGATGAAGTGCAAGATCTCGAAGGAGGCCTCGAAGCAGAGCTGGGTGAACGGGGGATAAGCCTTTCCGGTGGTCAGCGGCAACGCCTGACCGTGGCAAGAGCGCTTCTGACCGATCCCCCTGTTCTGATTCTGGACGATGCCTTTTCCATGGTGGACACCAGGACGGAAGAGAGGATTTTAGATCGCATCTTCAGTATCAGGGAAGGGAAAACCACCATCATCGTGTCTCACCGGCCTTCCACTCTTTCCAGGGTGGACAGGATATTCGTCATGGAGGAAGGTGAGATCGTGGAACACGGACGCCCGGACCACCTCCTGGTAAAAGGGGGCGTTTACAAGCGGTTATACGAAGAAAAGCGGATCGCCGAGGAGCTTGGCGCGCTATGAGAAAGGACAGAGGTTGATTGCATGCTGTGGGATTATGGATACATGGAAGAGGGAGCGCTGGGGAAGCCGTACAACTTGCGGCTGCTGAAGAGGCTTCTCAGCTATGCCTCACCCTACAAGAAAATCATGATCCTGGCTCTCGTCCTGGCAGTGGTGATCACCCTTTTTGATTTGGCCGTTCCCTATCTTACCAAGATTGCCATTGACCGGTATATCATCTCCACCTGGTACAAGGTTCGCCTCACCAAGGGCGGAGAACACGGAAAGCGAGCATTCGTGGAGAAATATGGTGCCCGTTTCATCAGGAGTAAAGACGGCACATTTGCCATCATTTCCCGCAGAAATCTCAAGAAAATAGACCCGGCGGAACTCCATAGGCTTCGCGCAAACAGACGGATTTCTGCTAACGAATATTATCGCATCATTCCGGGAAATGAAAATACCGACATTCTATCCCGGTTGCAGCCTTTTCCCGCGGAAATGGCAGATGGTTCCGTTGTCGTCACCGCCCGTAGCCTGAAAGGCCTCCCCGCAAAGAAAATTGCCGTCCTCCGGCACCGGGACCTTCGGGGGGTTGCGGCCGTGGGTGGAATTCTTCTGGTCGTTCTTTCTCTTACGTTCGGTCTGGGATATGGAGAGTTCTATCTCCTGGAATATGCCGGCCAGCATATCATGCAGGACATCCGGCTCAGGCTCTTTGAAACGATCCAGAAACAGTCGATCAGGTTTTTCGACCGGCAACCCCTGGGGAGGCTTGTCACCAGAGTCACGAACGATGTGGAGAACCTCAATGAAATGTTCAAGACGGTCCTTGTCACCCTGTTCAAGGACATCTTCATCGTGGTGGGTATTCTGGGAATCCTCCTTTATCTCAACTGGAAGGTGGCCTTGATCTGCTTTATCCTCATGCCGTTTGTCTTCGGCATTGCATTTCTCTTCAGCACCATGGCACGGGAAGCATTTCGCGAACTCCGCACAACCGTTGCCAGGATAAATGCCTTCTTGCAGGAGCGGTTAAACGGCATGCAGGTAATCCAGCTCTTTTGTGCGGAGAAGAACCAGCTTGGAACCCTGGAAAAGATAAACCATGAAAACTACCTTGCGGGTATGAAGCAGATCAGGGTTTTTGCCGTGTTCATGCCCATCATGGAACTCCTTTCCTCTTTTGCCATAGCCCTGCTGCTCTGGTACGGAGGGAGACGGGTGATTGAGGCTCAGCTGACGCTCGGAGCCCTTGTGGCCTTCATCAGCTACATACAGATGTTTTTCAAACCCATCCGGGATATCTCTGAAAAATACAATATCATGCAGTCTGCCATGGCTTCGACAGAGAGAATCTTTCAATTCATGGACTTCAAGGAATACATCCCGGAACCGCAAAACCCGCCAATTCCCACCCAGGGAAAAGGACATCTCCTCTTCAGGGACGTTTCATTCTCGTATGACGGAAAGGAGAGCGTGCTCCATCACGTCTCCTTTGAACTGAGGCCCGGGGAAACCCTCGCGATTGTCGGTCCCACCGGTTCGGGCAAGAGCACCATTGTGAATCTCATCGAAAGGTTTTATGATCCTGATCACGGGAGCATTTTCCTTGACGGCACAGACTTGAGAAACTGGAAAAAACGGGACCTGAGGGCCCGGATGGGACTGGTAATGCAGGATGTTTTTCTCTTTGCGGGGAATCTCGCCGATAATATCTCGCTCGGCAGGACAGCAGTAAACAAAGCGGTCATGGAATCCGCGGCATCTCTGGTCAACCTGGAATCGCTGGTAAGAAAAATGCCGCAAGGATGGAACCAGGAGATCGGAGAGAGGGGTGCCGCCCTTTCCGCGGGAGAACGGCAGCTCCTTTCCTTTGCCCGTGGCCTTGCCGCCGACCCCCCTCTCCTGATCCTGGACGAGGCAACATCAAGCGTGGACCCCGAGACGGAAAATCTCATCCAGGAGGCCATCACGCGCATGACTTCCACTCATACCACCCTCGTCATCGCGCACAGGCTTTCCACCGTCCGCCATGCCGACCGAATTCTGGTCCTCCACAAGGGTCGCATCCGGGAGCAGGGAACACACCAGGAACTCATGGACCAGAAGGGAATCTATTACAGGCTCAACATGCTCAGGAGTGCATGACAAGATCTTTTGACCTATTAAATTTGTACGTGCACGAAATACCTGACGCAGGCAAGACACATGGAAAAATTAGGACATATTACACAGTTCCTGGGGCTGAAAAGAAGCACGGCAGGGATGCTGCTCATGGTCATCCTCGTGGGCATGGGAGAAAAGATGGCCGAACGCTTCCTGCCTATCTATCTCATGGCCCTGGGTGGAGGAGCCCTGTCCATCGGGTTCCTGAACGGGCTTGACAACCTGCTTTCGGCCCTCTATTCGTTCCCGGGCGGGTACCTCTCCGACCGGCTCGGCACCAAGCGGGCGCTGTTCATCTTCAACATGGTCGCAATGACAGGATTCATCATCGTCATCCTCATCCCCGCGTGGCAGGCCGTCCTGGTGGGTGCCTTCTTTTTTCTCTCATGGACTGCTATTTCCCTAGTTCGGGATCCTGACCAGTATCGAGATGGGCACCGCGCTCCTTATCTACATCCCGGTCGCCTATTTTGCCGACCGCAGCGCGAAAAAGCCTTTCGTGGTGGTCACCTTCGGGTTTTTCACCTTGTTCCCGTTGGCGCTCCTTTTCTGCCATTCATTTACCTGGTTGGTGCCCGCCTTTATCCTGCGGGGGCTCAAGGAGTTCGGGGAACCCACCAGGAAGGCCATGATCATGGATCTGGCACCGGAAGACCTCAAGGCGGCTATGTTCGGTCTCTATTACCTCCTGCGGGACGTGGTGGTATCCGTGGCTGCGTTCGGAGGTGCATTCCTGTGGCAAGTGAGCCCTTTGACGAACTTCCTGGCGGCCTTCGGGTTCGGTCTCCTTGGTACGCTGGTTTTCGCTTTGTGGGGAGAAGATAGGGGAGGAAGAGAAATTATCTGATTTCGGGCGAATCTCCGTTTTTTCTCGATTTTCCTTGACTCAGGGATGTTATTCCTATCTAATACATATAAGTCTTTACCTCCAGCAGATCTTTAATCCTGAAACTATCCCGATAACGAAAGACTTCACAATATACCTATTGCTCTTACTAGTTTTCTTTGCTGTTCAGGAGGAGCAGATTCAATATGCAACAAGAAAGAGTCCCATTGAAAGTTCTTCTGATTTATCCCCAATTTCCAGACACATTCTGGAGCTTTAAACACGCGCTCAAATTTATTCACAAGAAAAGTGCCTATCCACCATTGGGCCTTCTGACAGTAGCAACGATGCTGCCGAAACCATGGGAAAAACGGTTCATTGATCTCAATGTAACAAGACTCAGAGAAAGTGATCTGGCATGGGCTGATTATGCCTTTATCAGCAGCATGGTCGTGCAGAAGAATTCCGCGCGTCAAGTCATAGGCCGGTGTAAAAAAGCGGGCGTCAAAGTGGTTGCAGGCGGGCCACTCTTCACGAGTGAATACAATGAGTTTCAAGAGGTCGATCATTTTGTGCTGAATGAGGCAGAACTCACTCTGCCCCCCTTTCTGGCAGACCTGGAACAGGGATGTGCGAAACGAATGTATACCAGCGCGGCGTTCGCTGATATCAAGAAAACTCCGGTTCCCGCGTGGGAATTGGCTCCGGTCAAGAAATACGCCGCCATGAGCGTCCAGTTCTCGCGAGGATGCCCGTTCAATTGCGAATTCTGCAATGTGACCGCCCTGTTTGGACATCGACCGCGTATCAAGGACGCCGGACAGATTATCGCCGAACTGGACGCCCTTTATGACCAGGGGTGGCGCGGGCAGGTCTTTTTCGTCGACGACAATTTCATGGGCAACAAGAAATACCTGAAGACCCAGTTGCTGCCAGCGTTGATACAATGGCGAAAAGACAAAAAAGGTGTCCCGTTTAACACGGAAATATCCATCAATCTGGCCGATGATAAGGAATTGATGGAGATGATGGTGGAGGCGGGCTTTGATGCGGTTTTTATCGGCATTGAGACTCCGGACGAGGGAAGCCTCGCCGAATGCAATAAGATCCAGAACAAAAACCGCGATCTGGTCCAGAGCGTCAAGGCCATACAGCGAAGCGGCCTGCAGGTCCAGGGAGGTTTCATTGTAGGGTTTGACAATGACACGCCCTCCATTTTTCAACGGCAGATCGATTTTATCCAGAAAAGCGGGATTGTTACGGCCATGGTTGGGCTCCTTCAGGCCCCCATCGGTACCAGGCTTTACGAACGTTTGAAAAACGAGGGGCGCCTGCTCGGTAACATGTCCGGGGATACCGACGGCACGACCAACATCATCCCCCGGATGGATCTTGATACACTTCGCGAGGGCTACCACAGGATCATGAACCAGATCTATTCGCCCAAACACTATTATGAACGTGTCAAGATTTTTCTGCGGGAATACAAGAACCCCAAGGCCAAGATTCCCCTTGACCTTCAGCGGATCCTCGCCTTTTTCCGAGCCAATATCCGCCTGGGTGTTATTGGGAAAGAACGATTCCTCTACTGGAAAACCCTGTTCTGGACACTTTTGAGACGTCCCGGTTTGCTTCCGCTGGCGATCACCTTAGCGATTTACGGACATCACTTCCGGAAGGTCTGCAGGTTGCACCTCCATTAGCCATACCAGTCCAGAGATTTTTAACAACCTGAGTCATTACGGAACATAAACCACAAATATCTACAGGAGGATTTATGAGCAAAGCAAAAGACGGAGACACGGTGAAAGTGCATTATACCGGGCAATTGGAAAACGGGGAGGTCTTTGACAGTTCCCGACAGCGGGATCCCCTTGAATTTGTTATCGGCAGCGGGAATGTTATTCCCGGGTTTGAAAACGGGATCATCGATATGGAAGTGGGGGATTCAAAGCGCATCACCATTTCACCCGAGGAAGGGTACGGAGAAAGGCGGGAGGAACTGGTGGTGAAAGTCATAAGAAATGAGTTCCCCGAGCACATTTCACCCGCCGTTGGCCAGCAATTACAGATCAAGCAGGGAGAAGGTGATGTCCTGAATGTAAACATCACCGCCCTTGATGAAGAGAGCGTTACCCTGGACGCGAACCATCCCCTGGCGGGACATACCCTGCTCTTTGATGTGGAACTCATGGAGATCGCCTGATTCGCGTCTCTGTGAAGATTCCTTGCGGAAAGATTCCCCACATCATCCTTCACAATAGCAAAGGCCCGATCCTAACAGATTGGGCCTTGTTTATTCTGACCCCCCACTTGCGACCTTCTTCATAACCCTTCTCCACCTGTCTGCCTCGACGTCCGCCGCAGAGGCAGTAGTGTTCACACACATACAGGTTTCTTTTCGAACAGAAAGCAGGGCGAAATCAGCATGCTTCAAAAATATGGCCATTGATAGGAAATGGGTTGTACAAATCTGTTTCGTAACTGTTTTTCCTGTCCCGCCAGAGGAGTTTTGCGCTTTTGTAAAAAACAATTGGCTACTGGACGCCAAATAAGCTATTATTAGGCTACCAACAAAAGGAAGTGAGCGACGATGCTGTCGTTGGACCCAAAAAAAATGACCGAAATGTCGATCCCGGTTGGTACGGGCTGGCTTCTCGGCTCGTGTATGGAAGCCCGGGGAAAGCAGGAACTCTGGATCAGACAGAAACCCGAGGTTCTCGAAGTTCTGCGTGAACAGGCCATAATCCAGAGTGTGGAATCATCGAACCGGATTGAGGGGGTTACGATACCGGCTGACCGGCTCCGTCCGGTGGTTCTTGGAAAGGCCAAGCCCCGGGATCGCTCGGAAGAGGAACTCGCAGGTTACAGACAGGCTTTAGACTGGATTTTTTCGCGCAAGCGTCAGGTGTCTATCATTCCGAAGGTTATCCAGCGGCTTCACGCACTCGCCCAGGGCGGGTTTTCCGGTAATGCAGGTGAATGGAAGAAGCGCGACAATGAAATTATCGAAATTTTGTCCAGCGGCGAGAGGAAAATCAGGTTTGTTCCCACCTCCGCCAAGGAAACTCCGAAGGCTGTGGATGCGCTTTGCCGGAACTATCGGGAAGCCTGCGATGACGAACGCCTCCCGCCGCTTTTACTTGTGGCCACCTTCGTGTTCGATCTTTTGTGCATCCACCCGTTTCGTGATGGGAACGGGCGTGTTTCCCGCCTGGTTACAACGCTTTTACTCCAGGCGCACGGTTTTCAGGTTGCGAGGTATGTCAGTCTGGAGCGTCTTATCGAGGAGAGTAAAGAAGAGTACTACAGTGTGCTGGCTGAATGTTCGGAAGGATGGCATGAAGGTAAGAACGAGATCGTTCCCTGGTGGAATTACTTCCTGAGCATGTTGCGCCGCGCTTACAAGAAATTCGAGCAGCAGGTGGAATCGACGGAAGCTCGTCCTGCCAAGAGCGACCTGGTCAAACAGACCGTGCTCGCCCAGTTAGAGCAGTTCACGCTTGGGGACCTTGCGGCCCAGTTGCCGTCGGCCAGCACGCAACTGATAAAAAAAATTCTTGCGGAGCTGAAAAAACAAGGCAAGGTCCGCCTTGTCGGCAGGGGACGGGGCGCTCGATGGGAAGTGATTCCGTAATGCATAAAAACCGCGGTTCAGGAAATGGCTACCGGCTCAATGAATTGGCTATTTTTAGGCTATCCAGGATGATCCGATGCGGTTCTTACTTATAAGCGACACCCACGGAAAACTCGGCATCATCAACGAACTGGCCCACCATGTTCGGTTTTCTTGGCCAACGTGCTTTTGCACGTTCCAGAAAAGACGGCTCAACCTGTTTGGGTGCGCCGGTGACGATATCCTCGAACCCGGCCATAAATCCCTTCTTGCGAAAGTGCCTTTTGCGCACATCGGCAACCACCGCCTGCCAGTCGGCATCGAGATTTGCTTTGGCATAGCATTTTTTGGCGCGCTC
>QMLQ01000385.1 GCA_003646815.1 Deltaproteobacteria bacterium
ATACCGACTACAACGATGGTTTTGTTTTCCCGGCGGCGATTAACCGCAAGATCCGCTTTTATGCTTCCCGGAACGGCACACGCACGGTTAATGTTTATTCTTCGATTTTCGATGAAAGAATCGAGTTCTCACTGGATGAGCTGAAACGTACCCATCACTGGTCGGACTATGTTAAGGGGGTGCTCAAGGAGTTATTAAATCGTGGATACCAAGTGGAAGGTTTCAATGCTTTGATTGCTGGAGATCTTCCCATCGGAAGCGGGCTCAGCAGTTCAGCCTCGCTTGAATTGGCGGTGAGCCAAGCCTGTGCAGGCTTGTATGAATTCAGTATTGAACCATTGGAACAAATAAAACTTTGCCGAAAGGCCGAAAATCATTTTGTCGGGGTCAACTGCGGGATCATGGACCAGTTCGCCGTACTCATGAGCCGGAAGAATCATGGACTGTTTCTCGATTGCCGCAGCCTGCAATATGAACTGGTTCCCATACCGAGCGATGAGTTTGTATTTATTATCGCCTACAGCGGGGTGAAACGCAAGCTGGGCCAGACAGCCTACCATCAGAGGCAAAAGCAGTGCGAGCGGGGGAAGCTGTTTTTTTCTTCCATCAACAAGTCCCTGCGCAGCTTAAGGGATGCGGATGAGGATCTGCTGGTCATCAACCGGGAAAAGTTGGATCCGGTGATTTTTCGCAGATGCCGTCATGTGATCACCGAGAACAGAAGGGTTCTGCAGGCGGTGGAAGCCCTGAAAAAGCCGGACATTGTTTATTTCGGCGAACTGATGAACCAGAGCCATGAAAGCTGCAAGAACGATTTCGAGGTCAGTTCCAAAGAGCTTGACCTGCTGGTGGATCTGGCCCGCATGATACCGGATGTACTGGGCGCCCGGATGACCGGTGCCGGCTTCGGCGGATGCACCATAAACCTGGTAAGCCGTATCCGCGTAGAGGAATTCCAGCGCAAGCTAGGAAACCTCTACCAGAGGAAGACCGGCATTACTCCGCAGTTTTATGTCACCCAACCCGAAAATGGTGTCAGGATCGAAAAGTTATAAAGAGCCTGAATCCTTCTTGAGCTTACTACCTTGAAAGAGTTTTCAGTATTTCCAGCAGGTCGAAAATATCCACTTTGCCATCCTGATTGGCATCGGCTCCTCCACTGGCTCCTTGGCTGCCGCCAAGTATTTTGAGCACTCCGAGCAGATCAAAGATATCCACTTTGCCGTTGTTATCCACATCACCCGCCCGGGTGGTTTGTACTCCATCCATGAGCACGGAGAAGCGGAAGGTGCTCTGGGGGGCATCCGCCGGGTCGGTAACCGTATGGAGTGAATCTCCCGCCTCGACATAGTACAACACAGTTGAACCCTCTTTTTGTCCGGGTATCTCCGCGCTGTAAAGGTTAAGCTGTCCGGGAACGGGTTTTAATTCCAAGACCTGGAATTGCTCCCCTTCCAGAGCATAGTAGAGTTTTGCCGAACTCACCAGCACATTGTCTACGATGGTGGTAGTGACCACATACGGCCCGCTTTCATCTGTGGTGCTCAGCAGCCTTGATGTGCCCGAAATTACCGGAGCATCCAGATCGAGAATCACTCCCAGGGTATAATCCGAGTAGAGGGAGAGATCCGCCTGGGCAGTGGCTGTATTCTTCGCTGTATCCAGCACAGTGGCCAGTTGCACGAAATTGCCGTTGGCATCCAGTCCGAACACAGAGATCGCCGACTCGCTGAACTCAGGAATATCCCTGGCCGGTATGTCCCGATCCTCATAGACCAGGGTTATGTCGAATTTCAGGGAGCCGAGGTTGGCCAGCATGGCTGTGGAAAGATCCAGTCCCCAGCCGCGCCGCAAGCCGTAGAAATCACCGCCAGTGGTGGCATCAGCACTCAGGAAAGGCCGGACCACTACCTTATCCTTAGACTTGGCAAGATAGCTGTACTCAGCGGCAAGTTGAGCCGTGGTCGTGCCTTGAGCTCCGCCGGTTAGTTCTCCTGAGACCTCCTTGCCGGTTATGGTTCCACTCACCGGGCTGCTGCCCTGGTTGGAGACCTCTATATGAAGGCCGGTGCCGGGGAACTGGTAGGTGAATCCACCGCCTCCCGGGTCAATCGATGGAACCTCAACTTCCGCTTTCCGGGTGATCTTGAAAGCAATGGATATCCTGTCCTCGCCTCCGCGACCATCGCTGGCCACTACTTTGAACACCGCCGAGGGGATCTGCACGTTCTTGTCCAGCAGAGCTGTGTTGAAGACGAACACACTGTTGTTCCGTATATCGGCCGACTGGATATAAGGGGTTTCGGTGGAGTCGATGGAGATGGTAACCGGGTCTCCATCCGGATCCGTGGCGGTGATCTCGAAACTGATTGTGCTGCCCTCGTCCACCTCCTGATCTTTGATCTCAAAGATCTCAGGCGGCCGGTTGCGGTCGGCCACATTGATCACTACATCCTGCTGCGAGCTCATCAACCCGTCGCTGGCCAGGAAACTGACCCAGTATTGGCCGGATTGATCATAACCAGGAACCCAGAAGAAGGTATAACTGCTTTGCTTTGTGAGGCTGGCTCCCTCGGGCAGCGAACTGGAGATCACTTCAAGCTCAGTTCCCGCAGCATCATACGCCGAAACTGTGAATTCCAGGGTATCACCCTCCTGG
>QMLQ01000386.1 GCA_003646815.1 Deltaproteobacteria bacterium
AAACGAACATGTCAACCCCGATGCTGTAAACGACCGCCACCGCGGCCGCCTCCGTGGGGGTGAACACGCCGCCGTATATGCCGCCCAGGATTATGACGGGCGTAAGGATAGCCCAAACGGATTTCTTCAGGGCAACAAGGATTTCCTTTGGCGTGCCCCGTTTTTCCGTACCCCGGTATCCCCTTCTCCTCGATATCAAATAGGCAACAAGGAGTGTGCCCAGCCCGGTGAGAATTCCGGGAACGATACCGGCAACAAACAGCGCGCTCACCGAGACACTCGTAATATTTCCATAAATAATAAATGCGATGCTCGGCGGAATGATGATCGATAAATCCGAAGAATTTGCTATTGTTGCGGCTGCGAAACTCTTGTCATATCCATGCCTTATCATTGGAGCCAGGAGAATCAACCCTACGGCCGCGGTTGTTGCAGGCCCGGAGCCTGAAAGCGCACCCCAGAACATGCACGTGAGCACGGAAACCATTGCCAGGCCGCCCACTGTTTTGCCCACCAGGAGTTCGAAAAAATGTGCGATGGTGGCTGCAAGCCCTGCCTTCTCCAGAATGACACCAGCAAGCACAAAAAACGGGATCGCGAGCAGGGGAAATGACGCAATGCCGGTGGAAAAATTCACGCCAAGCATACCGAGGCCGAGGTCGAAGGAGTAAATGGTTGCAACGGCCGCGATCCCAAGCGATGTCCCTATCGGAACACCGACAGCCATAAGCACGAGAAAAAGGAGGGAGATGGTCAGAATTTCCATAATCAGCCTATTTTTTCTTGTTTCAGGCCATCCAATCGGGAAGAAGCGTCCCTGTAGATGCCCATGAACACAAAAATGGATAAAATGGGAACACCCGTATAGTAAATCCACACAGGAATACCCAAGGCAGCAGAGGTTGCGTGAAACAAGGTCACTTCATCCTTAATTGCCTGGATGGTGTAGATATCCACCAAGATAAAAAGGAGGGCGCTCATCCCAGCGCTGAAAAGGACGATCACTCGCTTAAATTTTCTGGGAAAAACATTGTAGAGGGTCACCATGCCCAGTTGACCACCTCGTTCAAAGGCGATACCCGAACCGACAACCGTCAGCCACACAAAAAGGTTGATAGTAATTTCCTCAGTCGCCGCAAAAGAGAAATGAAACAGGTACCGGCTCAGGACATTTATAAATGCGATGGCAGCCATGGTAAAAAGCAGAATCGCCGATATCCAGTGGTCGATCCGAATGGATTGATTTTTGTCTCCCATGCAGAACCCCCCCGGGTGAGAAGCCCCCGGCAGAAAGGATTCTCCCGGGAGCCAGTTGATTGAGGCCGATTATTTCTTTCCCATATCAGCCAGGGCCTTTTCATAGAGACCTTGTCCAATCTTGGGGATCCACTTGTCATAAAGGGACTTAGTTGCGTTAATGAAGGCCTTCCGCTGGGCATTTGAGAGAAAGGTGACGGTCATTCCCTTACTCTCCATATACTTAACGGGATTCGGTATCTTCATGGCATAATTGAACTCATTCTTAAGGATGTCCAGCGACTTTGTCCCATCAAGGCCCGCACGGCAAAGGGCCTTCTCAAAACGCGCGGATTCTACCGCCGCTTCCCGGATCGCCTCTTGAATATTCTTGGGGAATTTACTGAACTGTCTCTTGTTCCAGTATACGATCACCGGGTCAACCAGGTAATTCCAAAACGTGGAATACTTGTGATACTGCCAGATCTGTACCGGGATCAGCACACCCACAGGGTTCTCCTGCCCGTCAACAACACCTTGCTGGAACGCCGTTACTGCATCACCCCAGTTCATATTGACCGGATCAGCACCCAGTTGTCTGAACGTGTCAATGAATATCGGACTCCCCACCACGCGAAGGCGCAGGCCTTTAAGATCTGCAGGACTTTTTATGGGCCGCTTGCTGTTCGTGACCTGCCTGAAGCCGTTTTCAGCCCAGGCAAGACCCACCAACCCCACCCTGTCCATGGCCTTGAAGATGGCCTTTCCGGTCCGGCCATTTTCCATCTTGTCAAGATTTTCAAAATTGTTGATGAAAAAGGGTAAGGAAAAAACATTCATTTCCGGGATAACCGGAGAAGAATTAATAGTGGATTCGTAGGCACAGTCGATGACCCCCTTCGCAACCATTTGGGGAGATTTCAGTTGGGCTCCTTTTAAAAGAGCACTGCCATAGTAAGGCTTTATATTTATCTTTCCGCCTGTTTTTTGCTTGACCAGCTCAACAAATTTGACCGCACCCATTCCCCAATAAAATTGGGGGCCTACATTTAGCGTCATCTTGTACTCTTTCTTATACCGTCCGGCCTGACTGGAAGGAGAAAAAATGAGGACAAGGGAGAGGGACAAGACACAAATAAGTGCATACCTTACATACCTGAACATACCTTTTTCCATGACGAAACTCCTTTCTTTTATGATCCTGGACAAATGTGACGAATGCCAATCGGTTAAAACCACCTCCTTTCTCTCAAGGACAACCCCATTATTCTCTTTTCCGCTGCAACTATGAACAGAAAGCAATGATAACCGGACAACAGGGGTTACTATAAAGAAATAAGTTGCATAATAGTAAACTTCTTTTGTAAAATCAAGGATAAGATTTTTGTCCACACAAAACTCGAAAATGCTTGACAAG
>QMLQ01000387.1 GCA_003646815.1 Deltaproteobacteria bacterium
TGCTGAATGCGGGGGGATAAGCGTATTTGCCCATCCCTCGCTCCAGGAGTTCGAAAGCATGGCATGCGCTCTTCGCCGAATGGGTCTTATGGGCGCCGAAGTATACTCTCCGAGGCTCACCCCAGCCGAAAGCCGGACTCTTGAGCTAAAGGCGGGAGAGCTGGGGCTGGTTACCAGCGGTGGCTCGGACTGGCATTATGATAGCGGCAGGTGCAAACTGGGCGATTTCTACCTGGACACAGGGCAAATCCATGCCTTCCTCGACCTTGCAGGAGTTCCCCTAAACAACGGCACTTGAGAACTCCCGGAAGTTTTTCCGGGGACTTTCCTGTAACAGGCCGCCTTTCCAGAGTACTTTTCTCTTAGACAATTCAGTAAAAAATTTTAATATTCAGCATCCGGCTTTATCCTGCTTGTTAACAGTTTCACTTCCAGGCTCTGTTTAGATGAATGATACTTCACCCAGAGTAGGCGCGCCGAACTGTGGTCTCAGGCCGAGTTTCACCGAGGCGGTCTTTTTGCTGTTTATTTCGATGGGACTTATGCTCCTGGCTGTTTCCGCCCTGCAACTAGCCCGGCAAAAAGGGTTGGCCTCGCTTTTCGGGTCGAGGTTCACCAGGAGCCTGGAGGTGGAAATTTTCGCTCTGGGTGTTCCCCTGCTGCTTTTTTTCCGCTTCAGGAGATACAACCTGAAAGAAAGCCTGGGACTGAGGTTCTGCCGAATGAGCGCCTTGGCCGGGGGGGCGGTTATGGGTACTGGCTCGGTGATGATTTCTCCGCAGCTTGAGGCTTGGTTGGCCCGGCTGATACCTCCTCCGCCTGACTGGCCCGACTACATGGTGAGATTCCTCACCCTCGTTCCTGGTGAATCCCTGGTCTGGGCCTTTTTTTGCCTTGCACTGGCTCCAGCCTTGCTCGAGGAGGCCCTTTTCCGGGGAGTTATTCTGGGTGGTGCGCTCCAGCACTGGAAGCCCCCGGTAGCGGTGGTAGGTGTGAGTATCGCTTTCGGACTTTTTCACCTGGATTTTTGGCACTTGCCCTTGTTGACTCTCATCGGCATGCTCATTACTTGGAGTGCTGTGGTGACTGCTTCGCTCTGGCCTGCAGTTTGTTTCCACCTGAGCTACAACAGTCTGGCACTTGTGCTGGTGAATTTCGCACCTCAGGCAAGCCGGGGATGGATAAGGGGAACCGGGAATGTACCTGCAGGAATTCTGGCAGGAGGGGTTATCCTGCTTCTTGGGGGAGCGGTGCTGGTGCGTTTTTCGGGAAGGAATAAAGGCTGAAAGTATGGATTCCAGCGTGATGGCTTCTGCGGGGCGGAATCTTGATCCACAAAAAGCCTGCCTTCTCCCGGCACCAAGAGGACCACAATTGGTAACACACTAAATTGGAGAACGAAATTATTGTAATCAGGAAATCATTTTTGATTAGCGGCTGCAGATTCCGGTATCCGGACTATGGCGCAGCAAGCTGCCAACTTTCTTGGAGGTACTAAATGTCACCTGCTAATTCAGTTATCCGAACCGATGGTTTTCTTTTCCTGCTGATATTTGTTTTGGAAGCGGGGCCGGTTTCCGGGGAAGGAACCGGGAACATTCAGGGCCATCTGCCGGATTCTCCGGTACCGTTCTATCATACATACAACCTTACCTCTCTTTTTCCGGTGGGCGCCACAGGCCGGGTGAGCCAGCCGGAAAAGAAGGTGAAGAACAGGAAGACTCTTTCACTGGATGACTGCCTGGCCATTGCAGTTGCCAATAACCCGGCTCACAACAGGTCGCGGGAAAACCTGCGGGCGGTTGTCGGGGATCTGGTCACTGCCTGGGCCAGGTACTTTCCGACTTTAAGAGCCAGCTACGGGTTCAGCCAGAGCAACCAGAGTCGTCCTTACCTAGATGCAGCGGGAAACCTGCGTTTCGCCGGCGGCATCAGTAAAACCAGTTATGCCACGCTTAATTTCAGTTTCAATGTTTTCGACCGGGCGAGAAAATACTTTGAGATGAAAAACGCCTATTACTTGCGGGATGAGCTCAGGCAGCAACTCAGGAACTCGGAAATCCAGCTCTTCGACCAGTTGCGCCGGGTTTATTTCAATGTCTTGCGCCAGGAGAAGTTGCTTGCTGCGGCCAAAGACATGGCTGAACGCCGCCGTGACCAACTGCGGCTTGCCGAGGCGCGCTATTCGGTGGGCTCGGTGACCAAGCTCGATGTGTTGCAGGCTCAGATCCAGCTGAAGGATCAGGAATTGGTTATCATGCAGTATGAAAACAGTGTGAAAACCACGAAAATGAAACTCAAACGGATCATGGGAGTTGACCTGGACTATGAGTTTGAGTTGGTGGATGAATTCGAGGTCCGGGAGGTGAATTTCGATGTGGAAGCTCTGGTGAGAGAAGCCGTGGAAAACCACCCCGAGGTGAAAAGTCTCCTTTACCGGATCAAACAACAGGAGGCCAGTCTTTGGATGGGCCGCCTGGGATATCTCCCGATTTTGAGTGTGGGTACCAACTATTCGCGCAGCGAGGATGGCCTGGAGTTGACACCTAGGTTGAACAAGGGTCGCAGGGTCTCTTTCAATGTGAGCTGGGATATCTGGGATGCATTCAACCGCTTCCGGCAAAACCGTTATCTGGAAGTATCGCTGAA
>QMLQ01000388.1 GCA_003646815.1 Deltaproteobacteria bacterium
AATCCACGGTGAAAGGAAATTTGAACACTTCCTTGTTCGCACTCAGGCAGTGCGAGCGCAACAGTTCAGAGGTGACAAAGACCAGGTCTGCCTGCTTCATCATCTGTTTTTCGCTTTCGACGATCTTGCCCGCGGTGGGTGAGCTGTGCTCGAAACTGTCGATGCAGTAATAGATAAGGAGCTTGTAATCCAGATTCCGGATCAGCTCCAGGGTCAATGCACTGGGCAGAAAAGACCAGACTATGGGGTTGGAAAATCTCTGGGATTTACACCAGGACTTGAGCACTCTCAGGATAAGCCGCTTGTTTATCCAGCGGGCAACCCGGCAATAGGGGAAAGGCAGAATAATAGGACTGTATACATAAAGATTCTTTTCCTGCAAGCGGATACCCTTGTATCCCCGCCACCAGTTGCGGAGTCTGTTTACCAGCCGATCATAGTCGCGCAGGCTTGGAGTACGCACCCCCGTGTTCTCGATAAAAAGCACACGGTTGCCGCAGGCAGCCAGCCTGTGCATGATCTCCTGGTGGCCCTGCCAGTTGAAATCCCAGTCGATTGAGGAAAAACAGATTATGTCTTCATCGGTTAACATGGTCCTCAAGCAATCTCTCTCAGGGTTCGGCCGGAGAGATTTCCCGCCGAACAAGGAAGGAACCTTAACCCTCCGGGTCTATGCTTTCTCCGGAGCCCCCGCGGTTGAAATCCTTCTCGATCCTTGCGCCCAAAGAGCCAGCCTCAAGAGTGCTTTGCACTTTCGGCTTTTTGTCGGATCGCTTTATTCTGCCGGCTGCCAAGCGGTAGAAATAAGCCGCACTTTCAAGAATACCCCTGCCGGAGTCATCAGGTCTTTCCCCGCCCGGGCGCAACTGAACCAGGAGCATCCCCAGCAGAACCGCCAGCACCAGCCCCGAGCTCGGCGGAACATAGTATTCCGATCCAGGAAAGAGTTTCAACAGCATGAAACGGCAACTATAGAATGCAATCAGAAAGACAACCAGAAAGAAAAGGATGCCTCTACGATTCAAAACAATCCGGTTCAGGTTCAAATACTGAACCAAGCGTGAACCGCCGATACTGTCGGCCAGCTTGTATCTCACAGCCGCCTTTTCCACCCGAGCCTTCAACACCGAGGCCAGCTTAGCGATCCAGCGGTAGGTTCTTGCCGATCTGCAGGCGGAGAACAACTGGCTTTTATCTTCATTCAGGTAATCCCCCACTCTCAACCACGCCACTACCCGGCTTCCCTCCACCGTGTTCCCGGCCAAAGTCCGTAGGGAATGTAACAGCCCCAGCAACAGGGAGCCATCACAAGCCCTGCTGAATAAACGATAGAATATGGAATTTTCCAGGATCGAATTTGTTCTCATAATTGGAAGTCAGCGGA
This sequence comes from Deltaproteobacteria bacterium, assembly GCA_003646815.1. Lineage (GTDB taxonomy): Bacteria > Desulfobacterota > DSM-4660 > Desulfatiglandales > Desulfatiglandaceae > B46-G9. The sequence goes on from QMLQ01000388.1 coordinate 1,385, forward strand.
TAAAGAGCTCGGCTAGTAATCCACCACAAACCCCGGGAAAGACCAGCGCTCGCCGACGAATGCAATCCTGGTGCCGAGAATGAGCCGGCTTTCCTTGTAATAAAAAGTCTCCCCTGCTTTCGAAACCCTCAACCTCACCCGGCAGCGGATATCACGGTTCAGAGGGTGTTCGCTCACAGTAAAGGTACCATCTGCTGCAATGTTGACCATTTGCGCCGGTTTGTCGGACAACACTTCCTCGATCACCCAGCTCACCGGAGCATTTTCCACCCTTTCGGTTTCGCCGCTCCTGATATTGGCGGCTACCAGAGGAGAAACATTCCTGAATTCCACCTCCACATTTTTCCAACCGGGTTCCCGCTGGGTGGGCAGCCGGTCGCCGTACCAGAGGCTTCCGGCAAGATCAACCGAGTGGAAGCGGAAAGTAAGCTGGGTGCCATAATCGAGGGGTTCGCCATTGTAGATCAACACACCGTTTCGAGGTTCTTTGAGCAACTCCAAACGCAACAGCGCCCGGCAGTATTTCCTTCCGGGATCGATACCGGGGCCCCGGTCAACATATAACAGGGTGTCCAATGCCAGAATACTCTCCACACGAGCAAGTTCGGACTCGTTCTGTGGATTGTAGACAAGCATCCCGGGCTTCAGGTAGGAAGTGATCTCAGCCGGGACCCAGGGAAAAAGAATGTTTAATGGAAAACTAGGTTTGCCACTTTCAAGCAAAATCCCGGTCAATTCACCCCCGTTCAATGCGAACTTGTAGTTGCTGCAATGAGCGACGCCCTGATGTTCGGAAACAAGACCTCCGGCCCCGGGTTCACAGTAGAACTCGGCACTTAAAAGAACCTGGTAATACCGTTCCACTTCCCCGACTTCCTCCATATTTTGCGGAGAAACGGGATAGAATATTCTCTCTGAGTTTAAAATCCTGTTTACCTTGGCCGCCGGAGACTGGGTGATTGCACTCAAGAGGTATCTTCCCGTTTGTAGCTCGGAAAGTTGCTCTTCTTTGACCCGGGATAGAAAAACATGGTAGTTGACTCTGATAAGCCCCGGCCTTTCGCCGATCACACTTCCCACAACTGTTTGTCTGCCGAATTTGAAACGCAGCAGGGCATTCGGCCTTACAGGGGTATTCTGGAAATAAATCAGACCGTTTTTTATCTCGCAGACCAGTTTCAGCCTGGCCTTGATATATTTGGGCTTGGCCAGCACGCCTTCTGCCGACAACCGGCCGGGAAGCGGTTTCATCCATGGATTGTC
>QMLQ01000389.1 GCA_003646815.1 Deltaproteobacteria bacterium
TACCCTCAAGATGGTCCTTGCAGGCATCTAGAACATGTTTTTCAGAACCATCTGTCAAAATCTCTCGCACCCATTTTCGCAGGGCTTCATCACCTTTTTCCAGTACCTTCTCCTTGCCTAATCCCTTGTCACTCAAGGCAAGAGCAATATCTTCGCTGGTTATGGGCGCACCTCGGTTGAAGATCAATATTTTCTGTAGGGTGTTCGCCAACTCACGGATGTTGCCGGGCCAGGTATGGTTTGAAAGCACGGTTTTGGCATCTTTAGTGAGCCTTGGATTCACTGTGTCTCTCTCCCGGGCGAAGAGCGCCAGGAAATAATCCGCAAGGAGGGGAATGTCTTCCACGCGCTCGCGAAGTGGGGGCAATGAAATGGTGACCACCTTGAGTCGATAGTAGAGGTCGTTCCTGAAACTTCCCTCGGTGATGGCTGTTTTTAGATCCTTATTGGTGGCGGCGATGATCCTCACATCCACAGGGATGGTTCCATGTCCACCAAGTCGTTCGATGCTCCTTTCCTGAAGCAGGCGCAGGATTTTTGCCTGGATACTGAGGGGCATGTCTCCTATTTCATCCAGGAAAATAGTGCCCCTGTTGGCCTGCTCGATTTTGCCCACACGGCGATGTGATGCACCGGTAAAGGCGCCCTTTTCGTACCCGAACAGCTCACTTTCAAGAAGGGTCTCGGGAATGGCTACGCAATTGATCACCAGAAAAGGCATATTGGAGCGGTTACTGTGCTGGTAGAGTGCCCTAGCCACCAGTTCCTTGCCCGTACCGGATTCTCCGCGAATCAAAACTGTCGCATCGGTAGGGGCGACACGGCCAATGGCCTTGTAGACCTCCTGCATTGACCGACTTTTCCCGATAATGGCGTCCCGTGAGGCATGATCCGGCGACACGTCCATATCAACGGGGGACCGCATAAAACGCCCTGCCTTGAGCGCCTCTTTTATAACAAGCAGCATATCGGAGACTTCAAAAGGCTTCAGGATATAATCAAATGCCCCAAGTTTGGTGGCCTCGATAGCCGTTTCCGTTGTACCGTATGCAGTCATGATAATTACGGGAAGCCTGGGCTCAATTCGGTGAATTGCCTTAAAGGCATCAAAGCCGTTCATACCGGGGAGACGCATATCGAGAATGACGAGATCGGGGAGTTTGGCTGAGACCATTTCCAGACCGGCTTCCCCTGAAGCGGCGCTTTCCACCTCGTATCCCTCTTTTAAGAGGAGTTTTTCAAAACTCTTCCGTAGCTGGTCGTCGTCATCAATGATCAGGATTGTGCTCATCAACCGACTCCTTTTGGGATGTTATGGGCAATATGATAATAAAAGATGTCCCTTCCCCTTCGTCAGACTCAACGGCAAGAGTTCCCCCGTGTTCCTGAATAATCCTCTCTACAATGCTGAGCCCGAGACCACTGCCTTCTTCTTTAGTAGTAAAAAAGGGTTCGAAGATTTTTCCCTGAATACGTTTGGGAATCCCGGGGCCATTATCCGATATACGTATAAGGGCCGCTCGGTTCCCGCTGTCTATAAATTTTTCTTCCTCCTTGATAGTAATGTATCCCCCGGATCCCATGGCCTCACATGCATTCACCACAATATTTACGAAGGCCTCTTTCAATTGCTCCGGATCAGCCTGGATTTCGGGAAGCGGTTTTGCCCTTTCAATGGTCAGGTTCCCATTGCAGGATTTAAGGCGGTGTCGCAAGAGCAGTGCCATCTGATCCACGACATCTGATGGGGAAACCCTCTGTAATTTGAGCCTAGGTGGACGCGAGAACTCGAGAAAGTTTTGCAAGATATTGTCAATATGGCCTATCTCCTCTGAAATAACATTGAAATCTTCCTTTTCGGCATCGTTCAGATCCAGACTCCGATCGAGAGAAAACAAACGCATCTTTACAGAGGTAAGGGGGTTCCGGACGCTGTGGGCCATGCCTGCCGCCAGTTTTCCTACCATAACCAGTTTTTCTGCTTGAAAGAGATGCTCCCTGCTTTTTTCAAGCTCAAAATAGGTTTGATCATATTCCTGAATCAGGCCGTGGACACCTCTTTTCAGCGCCCGCACCTCATCTTCTGGTTTACGGAAGTTTGTGTCGCGGATCGTCTCCCCGGCCAACCGGCGGACCGGTTCCAGGATGTCATGTACCAGGACAAATGCAAGCAATATACCCAGAATCAGGACGATGATGATGGCTGTTACGGCAACCATCCTCAACTTTCTGGCCTGGATGGAACTTCTCCGTCTCACTTCCTGAATACCTTGTTTGGAAAGCTCCTTATACCTTCCGCACAGGTCCAGGATACCGGAAAAAAGTGGCCGGAGCGTTTCGTGGAGGCGCTTTCCTCTTTCCATTTCTCCTGCCCTGTAGTACCCGATCACCTGATCCTTTAGTGCGGTATATTTGGCATATTTTGTTTCAATCCTCGCAATGAGAGACTTCTGTTCCTTTGTCTCTGCCAGTGACAATGCCTTTTCGAGTTGTATCCTGAAGGAGCGACGGTGTGCCTTCAATTTTTTCAGCCATGCGGGATTCCCATCTATAAAATAATAGGAAACAAAGCCCTTCTGTGTGGCAAGATCGGTTTCAAGCTCTTCCGCTGCCTCGAAGGCAGAAAGATTCTTGTCGATAA
>QMLQ01000390.1 GCA_003646815.1 Deltaproteobacteria bacterium
ACCCCCGCAGGTTGAGACATTCAATATGGCTGGGCAAGAGGTGGATTTTCTTTCAGGTTTGCACTTGCCGGAGCCATGGGGGGCTCAGCTCGGGAAAGCCTTAACAGAAGGGAATCTCCAGCAGGCCCGCAAGGTGGTGGCCGGCTGCTACAGTGAGAAACTGTCCGCATTCCGCCCGCCGGCCCGCACTGTTTCTGTGGATCTGGCCGAAGCCGAGGACCTCCTTCAGAACATTTTCATCCTGCGCGCCCACATGGTGCGCCGCCACGATTTCGGCGAAACCGTTGACTGGAGCGCCGTGCTCGATGGAGACATCGAGTCCAATGTTTCGATCAACAACCATCCCCACCTGCTGCTTCTGGCCAGGGCCTGGCTGCAGACCGGCGATACCCGGTTCCGTGACCACCTGATAAAGTTGATGCACTCCTGGCTGGAACAGTCCCCCCGGCCCAACATCGGGCAAGGGGCTCTTCAGTGGCGCACCCTCGAGGTGGGAGCCCGCGCCGCCACCCGCTGGCCGCAGATTCTGGCAATCGGTTCGGCCGACAGCGTGTTTGTGAACCGGCTTTTCTACCCGATGATCTATTCCCTGTTTCAGCATGCGGATTACTTGATGGTGCACAACATGCGCCATCTCTCGAACTGGGGCCAAGTGGAAGCCTCGGGGCTGTTGTCCGCCGCACTGATCCTTTCCGAACACGAAAACTCCCAACTATACCGCAGGATCGCCCTGCGCCGCTTCGATTATTTCAACCGAGAGATGTATTTCCCGGACGGCGTACATACCGAGAACTCTTTCTACTACCACAGTTTCCCGCTCAACACCCAGATTGAGGTCTACAAGCTTGCCCGCTCTCTGGGTACAGTACTCGACACCTCCTGGACCGGAGTTATCGAGCGCGGCCTGGAGGCACTCGTTTGGAGCGCGCTGCCGGATGGTTCGGTACCCATGGTCTCGGATATCGGGCCGAGGAAATCCTACATCGGCGGCTTTCAAAAGCTCGGCCGTTCTCTTTTCCCGGGCAACCCCCTGTTCAGATATCCGGTGGGTGTCAAGGAATACCCCGGGCCGCCGCCCGGGCAAACAAGCCACCTGTTCCCCTACGCGGGTTACGGTATCATGCGCCAGAGTTGGACACCCCAGTCTCAATACCTGCTTTTCGACCTGGGCTATTATGGAACCAACCATCAGCATGAGGATAAACTCAATATCATTCTTTACGCTTATGGGCGGGAGCTGCTCCATGATCCGGGTATCTACCGTTACAGCAGGGATGAGTTCGAGCGCTATTTCCGCGGCTCCAGGGGCCACAACCTGGTACTTGTGGACGGCAAGGGGCAGAGGCGGGATATGTTTTTCGATAAGCGGCAACCTTACAAGGGAGTAAGCTTCCCGGATCCGGATGTCCGCTGGCTGGATCGCAAAACCCATATTCTGGCCCAGGGCGCCTACCGGCAGGGTTTTGCGTTGAAAATTCACCCGCTGTGGTATTATGGCCCCCGGCCGCAAGAGCGCTCTAGTCTGGTCAAGGTGGAACATCTGCGCAAGATCCTGTGGGTCAAGGGTGAATACTGGGTGATGACCGACTACTTAAGCGGCGAGGGTTCTCACAAGCTGGAGCAGATCTTTCATTTCTCTCCACTGGTGAAAAGCCATTCGGCTGAGGGCATTGATCCCGGCAAGGTGGTTCTCAAGGGCAACAGGCTTGCTTTGAGCACCAACCGGGGGGTAGCGAATTTGGCCGTGATGCAGGTAGGCGGTGGAGATTTACACCTACGCAAAGAAAAGGGCAAAAAGAATCCCCATGTTGGCTGGACTTCCCTCTACGGGGAGCTCCCGGCGTGGGATGTGACTTTCCAGACCTCAAGGAGCCTGCCCACAGCGCTCACCACCGTGCTTTACCCGATGAAACCGGGTGTGGACACCTACCCTGAATTGTACACCATCAGGCAGGATGCCGAAGCCGCGGTTTTCGACCTGGTTTTCGCTGACCATACGGACAGAATCATCTTGGCCAGCAGTGAAAATGGATCGAGGGTGGAATTGCCCGGCGGCTTTTTCGAGGGCGAAGCTCTCCTGTTGCGCCGGCCCAGAGGCGGCCGGTTCGAGCTTTACCTGCACGAGGGAGGCAAGAAACTCCTGCTGAACGGGGTGGAGATAGCACTGCCTAGGCAATGAATGATGAAAAGCTTGGCTTTCTACAATAGCACACCCGGGAAACCCTGGGAGATTTTCTGATGGTGCGCAACCGGGAAAGACTTCCGTGCTTTCAGGGAAATGAAAATGCCCGACCTGGTCAAGGTACATCAGGCTTTGCCACTGGTTAAGCTTTAAGGATACCCGCCCGATATTTTCCTGGTAAAATGATACCACCTCGCCTGCAAGCCACAGGCAGAGAACAGATAAAGAGTCTTTCAACTGATGAGATCTTTCGGAGAAACTCTGGTCCATGAATGACACTCCGGCCAAGGCATGGATTATTTACCTTATCCTGCTGCCGCTCAACCTGACTTTTTTTCTGGGAATACCCCGCCTGATGCCCGCGGATCTCATGCTGCCGGTATTGGTTGTTCTGGCGGCAGCCGGTCTGCGGAAAGATTCTATCGGGGTTGCTCGG
>QMLQ01000391.1 GCA_003646815.1 Deltaproteobacteria bacterium
CAACTTGTTGTCGGCCTCCGGCTCCTTTTCATCCTCATCCGGATTACGACTGCGGCGGCGGTAGTTTTCGCGCTGGATGTTCCGTCCACTGGGCGTGTAGTAGCGGGCGGTGGTGATTTTAAGCACATCTCCGCTGCTCAAGGGGAATGTAGACTGAACCAGACCCTTTCCGAAAGAATTTGTTCCCACCAGCACCGCACGGTCGTGATCCTGGAGCGCACCGGCCACGATCTCACTGCTGGAAGCGGTGAACCTGTTGATCAACAGAGCCATGGGCAGGTCTTTGAACAAGGGCTTGCGCTTTGAAAAGAAGCTTTTGTTGTCTTCGCGCTGACGGCCCCGGGTGGAGACTATCAACAGTTTGTCTTTCAAAAACAAGTCGCAGATCTCTATAGCGGACTCGGTGAGTCCACCTACATTGTCCCGGAGGTCCAGAATCAGGGACTTCATCCCCTGGTTCAACAGGTTCTGAAGGTGTTTCCTGAGCTCTTCTGCCGAGCGCTCGGTGAAATTCGACAGGCGTAGATAGCCCACATTGTCTTCCAGCATGAAGTGCCTGGTCACTGTGGGCACCACCACCGGCATTCTGGTAAGAGTGAATTTGAGAGGCTCAGGTTCACCCACCCGGCTGACTGTCAACTCCACTTGGCTGCCCTCGGCTCCCAGAAGGTGCAGGGAGGCCTCCTCGGTGGTCCAGCCCCGGGTGGATTCATCATTGACCCGGATAATGCGGTCTCCCGGCTTAATCCCCTCGCGGTAGGCTGAGGAGCCGGGAAAAGTGGACATGACCACTATTTCCCTGTTGATCCGGTTGATCGAGATCCCCACACCCACATACTCGCTTTTTATCTGCAGTTCCTTGAAACGCTTGAACTCCTTGGCCGGGATCAATTCGGTGTAAGGATCCAGTCCCCTCAACAAACCCTCCACCGCCCTCTGGTAAAGATCTTCCGGAGGGATATAGTCTACATAGCGCAAGGACACCTGGTTGACCACATCCTGCAGCAAGAGCACCCGCATATAGGTGTTGTCCGAGGTGGCCAGCAGCCGCCCGAAGAGCCAGCCCACCATTGTCACAATTACAACGGTAACAGTCGCATAAAGGTAAGGCTTTTTCCCGTTGTTTAGTTTCATCTACAGCCCGCCATGATAAAAGGCTGGGGAAGTTTCTTTCTCCCCCAATGATTCGCCGCTTAAGCGGAAGCAACCAAAGCCTGAAACAGTTAAATAATATGGAGATAAACTTTAGACAAGTCAATAGTTATTGGTTGGTCCGCCGACTTTCTCCCCGAGAAGCACCAGCACCTTTCCCCCCATCCGATGAATTACATCGAACCCGGCTCCGCTTATCCTGCGCAGCAGTTCGAGCTCTGAGTCACGGGTGAGCACCCAGCGCGCCCCGGTTGCTGCAACCTTTTCCCAACTGTCTGTATCCGGGTTGAATCGGATCACCCTGGTTTTGCTGTAGAAAAGAAGCGAGGGGGCCCATACCCTGAAGCTTACCAGTGGTTCACCGGGAGTTAGGCGATCCAGGTTCTCGCTACTCAAGGTTCTCACAGCCTGAAGACTTTCTATTCTGGGTATGGCGAACCCGGTGACCACTGCCAGGAGAAGGCACATGCCCGCCGAGCAAATGACCAGCCAGAGCTTGAGGCTTCTCTTGAAATGGAAAACTACCGCCCCCACAACAATGACCCCCAGCGGGGAAAGCCAGAGCAGGATTGTTCCGGGAGGTTCATGGAGTTTTCTGGAGAGGATGGAAACACCGGTAGCCAGCAAGGCCAGGGTGATCAGGCTGGTGCCCCAGCTCAACGCCAGAAGCCGGGATGGTGAAGATCGTTCCATGAGCTCATCCAGGCAGCGAGCAGCCAGAAGAATTGCAGCGGGATAAAGGGGCAGCACATAGTTGGGCAGCTTGGAGCTGCTGAAGCTGAAGAAAAGAAGCATCCCGATGAACCAGCACAGGAGGAAGAGTCCGGAGTGCCGAAAGTTTTTTTCATTTTTAGAGCCCCAGGCTGCCGAGCGAAAGAGCTTGACCAGACCGGCGCACAGGCACAGGCTCCACGGAAAAGACCCGGCGAAGACAACCGGCAGAAAGTAGTATACAGGCCCGGGATGCTGCCATTTGTCGGTGAAATAACGCTGGAGGTTGCGCTGGAGGAAGTGCTCTTCCAGAAAAGCTCCACCGTGGAGGGTGGTCATGTAGATGTACCAGGGAGCGGCAAGGAGCAGAAATAGCAGGAATCCTGAAACCGGGCTGAGAGAGAGGATTTTCCGGGTGTTACCTGAGAGGACAAGGTAGGCCAGCACAGTGATACCGGGTAGAATCACCCCCAGGGGGCCCTTGGCCAGGAAAGCCAGGGCAGAGCCAGCATACATCAGATAAAGCCACCGCCTTCGCTGCTTGGGTGCTCCAGGGCCGAGGAATGCCCGCACGAACCCGTAGAGCGAGACTGCCACGAAAAAGCTCAGCAGCATATCAGGCACCGCTGCGCGCGAGTAGACCACCGGCTGCAGTGCGGTTGAGGCTAGCACCCCGGCCACAAGAGCTGTCCGCTTGCCGTAGAGAGTTACCCCGAGGCCCATGGTGACCAGCACAAAGCCCAATCCAGCCA
>QMLQ01000122.1 GCA_003646815.1 Deltaproteobacteria bacterium
AACATTCTTGGTATGGCGTGCCAGAAATGCCTTGACCTTCTCTTCCACTTCTGCGTTGGGTATGGCGTTCAGGATAAGCATTCCATTTACTTGACTGCTCATTGATCCTCCGGGGCCGGCAATTCTTTTTTGCAAGTTGAGGGCGCAAGACGCCCGGTGCCGTTTCATTAAAACGGATTCTTTTCCTTTGTGATTGTTTGGCAAAACCTTTATCGGCTGAAGCAGTCGAAAACTTGATGGATTTTGTTGCCGGGAAGGGAGACAGCTTGCCATGTTTTTCCAAGAAGGACAGGGGATTATTATCCCGCTTTTCTCACGGGCCTTCGTAGCGAGGTGGTGGAGAGTCCCATGGGTACAAGGCGCGCGAAGAAAAATGGATGAAGGCGTACTATCAGTACGTCCAAGTCATTTTTCTTCGTGCAACGCAGGAGCCATGGGGCTATCCGCCGCCACAGTAGATTGCCCGTGAGAAATGCGGGTTATTCCCGGATGATTTGAGAAATCGCTTGCATTGAGCGGGGTCGATTCCTAATATTAAAGGAAATGCAAGTCTTACTTGCAGGCGCACCAATGACATTGTGTGATGAATATGTTCGTCGGAAGTGTAAGGAGGATGAGGCATGACCGAACTGATTGTCTGGAAAAACAAAGAAATGGATAAGATGAAAAGGGATGTGGAGCGCCTTTTTGATCGCTTGTGGATGGAGTTTGGTTCCACCCTTTCCTCCGGTTTGACGACACTTGGCCCTTCCCTTGACATTTCCGAAACGGAGGAGAGCGTGGTTGTACGCGTGGAGCTTCCTGGTGTGGATCCTGATGATGTGCAGATTTCAGTAACGGGCCAGACCCTGCACTTGCATGGTGAGAAGAAATTGGAGCGTGTGAGAAACGGTGCCCACTTTCACCGGGTCGAACGCCATTTCGGGACTTTTTCGCGAAATGTGGAACTCCCCTGCCCGGTGGAAGTTGAAGATATTGAGGCAACCTATGAAAAGGGCGTCCTGATGATTGTCATGCCGAAGTGCAGGGACAAGGATAGAAAAGGAGCCGTGAAGCTGAAAGTAACATAACAAAATGAGACGATGCGCTCCCTGCGGCACAGCCGAAGGCGAAGACAGGTATTTTTGGGGGACCGCGGGTTTACCCGTGGGGCTCCATTGATCGACTGAAGATAGAGAACCAAACAGAGGAGAGACTCAATGCCCAGGAAAAAGAAAAGTGATGGTATACCAGTGGAGAAGCTCAGATGGCGGTTGGACCCCGCAACCCTTCCTTTTGAAACCACCAGGGATCTTGAACCCCTGAAGGAAATAGTGGGGCAGGAAAGGGGCGTGGAAGCGTTCCGGTTCGGAATGGGCATGAATAAGTCCGGATATAACGTGTTTGTCACAGGAATGTCAGGGACCGGACGTATGTCTACGGTCAAGAAACTCCTTGAAGAAATGACAAAGGAATCAAAAGTTCCTGAAGATCTTTGCTACGTAAACAATTTCAAGAATCCTGAAGCCCCGATACTCCTGAAACTGAAAGGGGGAACCGGGGCGAGCTTTAAACAGGATATTCATGACCTGGTGGAAACCCTGAAGAAGGAGATCCCTCAACTTTTTGAAAGCCAGGAGTATATCAATATTAAAAAAGAGATCATGGAAACCTATGAAGCCAAGGGCAAGAGCTTCTTCAAGGGACTGGACCAGAAGGTCAAGGAAGAGGGCTTTGCGCTGGTGGATATCCAGATGGGCCAGTACAAGCGTCCGGAAGTCATGCCGATCGTGGATGGAAAACCCATGAGCATTGACCAGGTGGAAGAGATGGTTGAACGGGGGCGTTTTCCCAAGGATGAATTTGAGGCAATGCGGGAAAAACAGGCGAAACTGCGCGGCCAGATCGATCAGATCTTCCTGGAACTGCGCGATCTCCAGAAAGAGGTCCAGGAAAAAATTGAAAAAATGGACCGCGTTATGTTTATGAAAAACGCCTCGGAAGCCGCGAGCCCCTTGGGGAAAAAGTATAAGGGGAAGGCGGTCCGGCAGTACATCGAGGCATTGCTGGATGATATGGCAGACAACCTGCAGATATTCAGACCGCAACAGCAGGCGGTTATTCCGGGAATGTCCTCGGTTCTTCCTGAGGCGGATTTATTCCAACCGTACCAGGTGAACCTCCTGGTGGACAACAGCGAGAAGAAAGGGGCCCCGGTTATCATTGAGGCATATCCCACGTATCGGAATCTCTTTGGGAGCATTGAGCGAATCGTTGATCGGAGCGGGGTATGGCGGACCGATTTCAGCAAGATCAAAGCCGGGTCTTTCATAAAGGCAAACGGCGGCTACCTGGTCTTCAACCTCATGGATGCGATTGTTGAGCCGGGTGTGTGGCAGGCACTGAAAAGGGCGCTCAAGTCAAAAAAGCTGGAAATTCAGACCTATGATCCTTTTTATCTGTTCACCACTTCGGGCCTGAAACCTGAGCCGCTTGAGCTGAATGTCAAAGTTGTCGTTATTTCTGATAGTTATCTGTATCACCTCCTTCACCATTATGATGAAGACATGAAAAAAATATTCAAGGTACGGGCTGATTTTGATACCTCCATGGATAAAACGGAGGAGTCAATACAGCAATTTGCCCGATTCATCCGGATGAAATGTGAAGATGAAGATCTGAAACCCTTCGATCGAGGTGCGGTGGCAGCCCTGGTGGAAGAGGCTGTTCGCATGACCGGGAGACAGGAAAAGATCTCTACGAGTTTTCCAAACATCACCGATCTCCTGCGGGAAGCGGATTTCTGGGCCGCACAGGCAAAGCAGGACATTGTCCGCGAAGAGGATGTGCAAAAGGCCCTTGAGTCGCGCATATACCGATCCAATCTGATCGAGCAGCGCATCCAGGAAATGATCGATCGGGGAACCCTCATGATAGATGTTTCGGGTTCGGCTGTGGGGCAAGTCAATGGCCTCGCGGTATATGATTTGGGGGATTACATGTTCGGAAAGCCTTCCCGGATCACTGTTTCCACGTCAATGGGTCGGGCCGGCATCATCAACATCGAACGGGAGGCGGATCTCTCGGGGAGCACGCACAACAAGGGTGTTCTTATTCTCGGAGGTTATCTCAGGAAGAAGTATGCCCAGGACAAGCCTCTTACCATGAGCGCAAGCATCGCGTTTGAGCAATCTTACAGCGGGGTAGACGGGGACAGTGCATCCAGCACGGAGATCTATGCCCTTCTTTCCAGTCTTTCGGGCGTTCCCCTCAAGCAGAATATCGCGGTGACCGGGTCGGTGAATCAGAATGGAGACGTACAGGCCATCGGTGGGGTGAACCAGAAAATCGAAGGTTTTTTCGACTGTTGTAAAAAGTTAGGGTTTACCGGGGACCAGGGAGTCATGATCCCCGAGACAAATGTGAAAGACCTTATGCTGCGGAAAGATGTGGTGGAAGCAGTGGAAAAGGGAACATTTCACATCCATGCCGTTCGCACCATAGACCAGGGAATCGAGATTCTGACGGGGAGAAAGGCAGGGGAAAAGAAAGCCGACGGTACCTATCCAAAAGGGACCATTAACGAACTGGTTGACCGGAAACTCAAGGAACTGGCCGAAGGTTTGAAAAGCTTTGGTGAAAAGGAGGAGAAGGAAAACAGGAAGAATACACGCGGGAAGAAACGGTCCGGCGGAAAAAAGGAATAAGAGCACCTATGGGTGAGATTGCCATTTCCGGGTCCATAGAGGAAAAAATGTTATGGGCCAGAAAAGTCTACGGGAAGGCGGGGGAGCTTCTCCGTCGTGACCGGGAAACAGCACATCTTCTTTCCGATCTAGAGCAGGCTGTTGTTAGAAGCAGAGAAGCGATGGAGGAAGCAGGCCTGGTCGAGCGATGCAGGGTCTGCGATGAACAGGAGGGGGGTTCCTGCTGTGGAAAGGGGATTGAAAACCGCTATGATGGCTATCTCCTCATCATAAACCTCGCCCTGGGTGTTGACCTTCCGGCAGAGCGGTGGGACAGGAAAAGCTGTTTTTTTCTATCGCCGAAAGGATGTTGCCTGCAGGCCCGCCATGTGATCTGTATCAATTACCTGTGCAGTGATGTCCTGGAGCACATTGACCCTGCGGCTTTAAGAACGCTTCAAATGGTGGAGGGGAAAGAGATTGGTTTGCTGTTTCACCTGCACGAACGGGTCAAGAAGATCCTCCGGGCCTCAAATGCTGCTGCCTCGTGATCAAGGACAATGGAAAGCGAGCTGAGAGAAACCCTCCGGTACGTGGCACGGTTTTTTGACGGGAGAAAAGTGGGTGATGTGGGTGCATTGGGATTCAGGAGATCAAGCGACCTGGGTTTGCTGGTGGGCTGCATTGACCGCCTTTTGCAGGAAAAGCTGATCGCTCCCCGCAAATCACGTTTCCTTGACTTGGGATGTGGAGACGGCCGGGTAAACATCCTCTTCAGCTATATTGTTCGATCCTCTGTCGGGGTGGAACTGGATTCCTGGACCCTTGAAGAATATGGGCCGTTGCGGGCGGCGCTGGAGTATGAACTGCAGGAAGCGGACCTCACTCCGCCGCCGGAAAACATCCACCTTTTCGAGGGAGATTCTCTTGACCCTCTCGTTCACCAAGAGATCACACAGGATACGGGGCTTACTTTCAAGGATTTCAACCTGTTTTATACCTACCTGATTATGCACGAAGAATTTGCGGCGTTGATTGCGGAGCGGGCAGCAAAGGGATCCGTGTTTCTTGTTTATGGGCTGGACAGGATCATGCCGCACTATGAGGGGTTGCTGTTGCGGGACGACCTGAGCCCATTGGAAGGAATCCTGGGTGTCTATGAAAAGGGGTAACGCGCCGGCACCGCGAGGCTGAGGTAACGATTTCCTTCATTGAACATGAGTCGCTTCCCCACCATCATCTTCAAGAATGGCAAAAGAGTGTCTTCCTGCAGCCGGGGGAATTGTTCCAGGACTGCACGGAGTGATCGGTGGGTCTGGCAGAAAAGATAAATTTCCCTTGAGGTTCCGGAGAGCCGATGGGTCATGTCATCCTGCCCGGGGCGCCGCTGTCGAATGATTATAAACTCTTTTCCGTCAAGGTATGACAGAATGGGACCGCTCTCCGGGGACCTGTGCAGGTCATCGTAGTTCTCCTGCCAGCGATGGACCTCTTCCTCAACCTTTTTCCAGATTTGGCGCTGGTATCTTTTTTGCCCGGAGTAATCCTGCATCATAAGGGTGAGATTTTTCAGGACCGGTATCGGGAACAGACGCCCGTAGAAGGCGTGGTTGCCCCGTTTCCTGATACCGTAAGCCCGAGGATTCCGGGAAATCGGGCTTTCGTACCCAAGCCAGAACGTGGCGGGTTTGAGGGGACGGAACGGTGCGACAAATGCAAGGGTGGCCAGGGTTTCGGCCACATCCCGCTCATCACTTGAGGGAAAGTGCAGAATGAGGTTCCCTGTAAGATTCGGCAGGCCCGGTGTTTCGCAGTCCCGCATGATCTGGAGGTTTTGTATGGTGGTGGTTCCCTTTTTGAGCTTCTTGAGGAGGGATGTGCTCAGTGCCTCCACTCCTACCTGGACCGTTTCGGTTCCGGCGGCTCCCATTGCCGACAGGACCGGAGAGGGAGTGGTGGCGCGAATTTCGGCAAACAGCTGGAACTGCCTCCCGGAGGCGGCTATTTCAGTGAAGAGCTCTTTGAGTCCCTTTGCCGGCAGGAGATTGTCCATGAAGGAGAGAGCGAGGGACTGATGTTTTGTTGCCAGGGTCTTCAGTTCCGAGACCACGCGCGCAGGAGTCTTGGCACGGTATCCATCCCACTGGAGGTTCAGGTTACAGAAGGCACACCCGCTCTGCTCCCCCACAGGGGATTTTTTACTCCACCAGCAGCCGCGGGAGATTTCCATTGGGATCTTTGGAAAAAACCGTTTTTCGGGTGGAAGCCTGCGCACCAGTGCGAAGTAGTCGTCATAATCAGGGATGGGAAGGTCATCAAGGGCAGGAACCTGTGCCATGTTGCTATTCGGCAAAAGCCGTGTCGGATCCCGGGTAAGCGTACCCGGGATAGAAGATTTATCGAGGTTCGAATCTCCTTGAACTAGAGATGCGGCTAGGTGGGCGAGGGGTAATTCTCCTTCTCCCTGGACAACAAAATCAATTTCCGGGAAGGCATTAAGCAGGGATTGCCCCATCTTACCGGCGCATGATGATCCCCCCACTACTGTCTTGAGGTGGGGAAGTGCCCGCTTGAGATGCCGGATCAGGTAAAGAGTGCTCGTAAGCTGTCCCAAGCAGATGGAAAATCCCGCCAGCCGGCATAAGTCCCAATCCACACTTTCAAGGGAACGGTGGGTAGCCGTTTCAACCGCCCGGCAGACCCATTGAAAATCGCGCCCGTGGGGGAAAAGAGATGACGCAAAGCTTGAGCGCCACCAGAATTTCTCTATGGAATCGTATTGTTCTGGAAAGAGAAGGGCCCCGTAGACCGATTCGGCCAGCCAGCTTCTTTCTGAGATCTTCCGGTAGCGGTCATACCCGAGCGATTCAGCAACGTCCAGGTAGAGATGGTGGGCCAGGACCGGTATTGCCGGGAGATTTTTCTGGAGAAATGCCTTGAGGGATCCAAGCTGAATGGAGGGGCGGTTGAAAAGAGGCCAGGGGGCTGATACCAGGACAATGGCAGCTTGTTGCTTTGTGCCCAGTTTCAGCACCCCCTTTCGATGTAAAGCAGTTACGGCTCGTCGGGCGAAAGCGTATCTCACATTTGTCGCAGCATAGCGAGGATCCCTCTGTCGGGAGTCACTTGCAGCAAAACTATCCCCGGCAGCGTCCGAATATGCGGACTGCATTTTAATGTCGGGGGATGGCTGATCTTACTTTGGTCCAGCCATGCTGGTTTCGTCTAACACTCTACGGTCTCTGTGTGAGATACTGCCTTTTAATTGGCCTTTGCCGCTTCGAATCCTTTGTCAAATGCCGCAAGATTTGATTCCAGGAAGGCCTTTTTTGTTGAGGCGGAAATAGTTTTCTTCATATCATCCGCAGTGATGGGAATGGTCCCCGATCCGATGAGGGCACCCAGCATGACCATGTTGAGGGCCAGGGGATTTCCCACTTCTTCGGCAATAGCGTCACCATCGAGAGCGACCACCTTCCCGGCCTTTTCCCGAATCAGGGCCAGCATCTCTTCAACAGCAGGATAGGTGCCCTGCCCCACGGCCACCGTAAAGGGCGGAAGGGGATGGGTGTTTGTGATGACGACTGTATCTTCATTGCACTTTCCCAAGGCTCGTAATGTTTCCACTGGTTCAAAGCTGATGAGAACATCGGCCTCTGCAGGGGAGACGATGGGGCTGGTGACATTGCCCATCAGGACCGCTGACTCAACAATCCCTCCTCTTTGTGCCATACCATGAATCTCACTTACCACAGCCGGAACCCCTTCAGCAAGGGCCGCCTCGCCCAAGAGGCGTGAGGCGAGCAGGTTCCCCTGGCCTCCCACTCCGACAAATACCAACCTTTTCGTTTCCATAAATGCCTCCCTTATCCCTTTAGTGGCAGTATAGCGTTTTCCGGACAGACCTGCGCGCAGACCGAGCATCCGATGCACAGATACCTGTTGATTTTCACCTGCTTCCCCTCCAGATACATGGCCGGGCACGCCAGTTTATCAATGCAGTCCCGGTGGTTCTTGCATTTGTCGAGGTTCACATAAAAAGGCCGCGGTTTTTTGCCCTGGCCGATGGCCTTTGCGAAAAGCGGGCATATTTCCTTGGAGATAATCACCGACAGACCGTCGTATTCCATGGCAGCCTTTACCGCCTCCATGGTCTTATTGACCTTGAACGGTTTGACCACATGGACGTCTTTCACGCCACATCCCCGCACCACGTCTTCAAGGGAAATCTGGCTCAAATTAACCCCGAGCGGGGTGGTATCGACACCGGGGTGAGGCTGATGACCGGTCATGGCCGTGGTGCCATTGTCAAGGATAACCAGGGTGAACTTATGGTTGTTGTGAACCGCGTTGACGAGTCCCGTAATTCCTGAATGAAAAAAGGTGGAATCCCCGATGAAAGAAATCACTTTTTGGTCAGAGGCTTGGGAAAATCCACAGGATGAGCTGACCGAAGATCCCATGCAGATCAGAAAATCGGCCATGGAAATGGGCGGCAGGAGCCCGAGGGTGTAACAGCCGATATCCGTAGGATGGATCGCTTCAGGCCCGCAGACCTGCTTGACCGCATAATAGGTGGCGCGATGAGGACATCCCGGGCACAGGGTGGGCGGCCTTCCAGGAAGATCAGGAATGCCTGAGAGATCCAACCCTGCCGTTCCCTCATATTCCACCCCAAAATACTGGGCAACCGCTTCACGGACCATTCCGGGGTCGTATTCGAACAGTCTCGACAGCCTTCCCACTCCTTTGCCTTTTATGGGAAGGGTGAGTCCGTTTTCCTGGGCCATGGCCTTGATGTCGTTTTCCATGATAGGTTCCAGTTCTTCCACTACCAGGACTTTTTCCACCTGTTGGAGGAAACGGACGATGAGGTTCTTCGGCAGGGGCCATGAAAACCCGATTTTCAAGATACTGACCTTATCGCCCAGGCCGAGATCCTCCACTGCATCCCTCACGTAATTGTAACTGACGCCGTTGGTCACGATACCCCATTTGCCGGACCCGACGATCTCATTAAGGGGGGAATTTTCGCTTTTTTCAGTGGCCTGGTCATATTTCTGAAGGAGCAGCTTGTGCAGATTGCGGCCCACTGCGGGGACTGTAACGAAGTGGAAGGGATTTTTTTGGAAAGACCCCTTTGCCTTAATGGGTTTCATTTCTCCGAGTTTTACGCTCCCGCGGATATGATTCAGCCTGGTTGTGGTTCTGATGAATACAGGTGATTCCATTTCTTCGGAAAGTTCCAGTGCCTCTATGGTAACATCTTTCATTTCCTGGGGATCTGTAGGTTCCAGCATGGGCAGACCGGAAAGACGCGCGTAGAAGCGGTTGTCCTGTTCGTTCTGACTGGAGAAGAGGAAGGGGTCATCCGCCGTGATAATCAC
>QMLQ01000392.1 GCA_003646815.1 Deltaproteobacteria bacterium
CTACAGTGTTGTAGCTGGTTGGACTTTAAGCTACATTTTCACCACAGCAGGTGGAGCTTTCTCCACCAGGCTTACCCAACCCGAGATAGCCGAGATATTCAGCCGCACTGTGGCCAGTCCCTTCCAGGCGATTTTTTGGCATTTTCTCTTCATGCTGCTCACAGTTGGGGTGGTTATGGGTGGTGTGAGGCGGGGAATCGAACGCTGGACCAAGATTCTGATGCCGCTTCTGTTTTTTATTCTTCTTCTGTTGCTGGTGCGCTCGGTGACTCTGGAAGGGGCGGAAGTAGGAATAGCGGTTTTCCTGAAAGCGGACTGGAGCAAGGTTTCAGGCAGCACTGTGATTGCAGCCCTCGGCCAGGCTGTATTTTCCCTGAGTTTGGGTGTGGGTACAATGATAACCTACGGCAGTTACATGAATCGTGAGGAAGATATAGTGCGCTCCGCGGGCCTGGTCTCGATTTTCGACACCTTGATTGCGGTGCTGGCGGGCCTGGCGATCTTTCCCGCGCTTTTCACCATGCCTGGAATGGAGCCTGCGGTGGGAGCCAAACTGATATTCATCGTGTTGCCCAGGCTTTTCAGCGAGATACCTTTCGGCACGCTTTTCGGCACAGGTTTCTTCGTGCTGTTGGCGGTGGCTGCGGTAACAAGTAGTATCTCTCTGCTTGAGGTGCCGGTAGCCTATTTTGTGGATGAACGCGGTTGGAGGAGAAAGAGAGCCACTCTGTTTTGCGGGACCATAGGGTTTTTGATCGGTATATTCAGTGCGCTCAGCGTGGGAGCTGTGGGTTGGCTGTCGCATATTACCGATGTGGGTCAAAGGCAAATGGGGTTTCTCGATCTGATGGACCTTTTCATGGGCCAGTATTCGATGACCGCCGGAGCCCTGCTGATCGCTCTTTTTGTGGGCTGGCGCTGGGGAACCAGTTCCCTGGTCTCCGAGATCGCTCTCGACGAGAATCCAGGCCGCTTGAGAAAGTGGATCGCTTTCCAGATCCGCTTTGTTTGCCCCACAGTACTGATCGGCCTGATCGTTTATTTGATCCTCAATCCGAACGCTTTCGCCTGACCGTTATACCTTTCCAAATGGAAATCCGTTACTCCGGGAGAATCGATGGACAGCATAACCAGTCTGGTACTTGAGATAGAAAAATTCATGTATTCGCCGTGGTTTGTTGTCACCCTGCTCGGTACCGGTATTTTACTCAGTATCCGCACCCGATTCATCCAGTTTCGTAAAATGGGCCAAGCCTGGAGGATGATTTTCACCGGGGCCGTCGGTAAAGAGGACCTTCAGCACAAAAAGGGCGATATCACTCCATTTCAGGCACTCAACACTGCATTGGCCGCCACAGTGGGGCTGGGTAATATCGCTGGTGTAGCCACGGCGCTTGCCCTGGGAGGGCCGGGAGCGATTTTTTGGATGTGGATGACAGCGCTTTGCGGAATGGCTACGATTTACGGAGAAGCTATGCTGGCCTTGAAGTTCCGTTCCATGGCCGAGGATGGATCAATGTCCGGTGGGCCGATGCATTATATCTCGAAGGGTTTGAGCAATCCCACCCTCGGCAGGAGCCTGGCTGCAGTTTTCGCCCTTACCGCCAGCGTGGCTTGTTTGTTCAGCACAGGCAACATGATGCAGTCCAACTCCATCGCCCTTAGTTTCAATACCAGCTTCGGTGTGCCTTACTGGGTGAGCGGTCTGGTGATTTCAGGCCTGACCGGTTTGGTTATCATCGGCGGAATAAAACGGATCGGGATAGTAGTTGAAAAACTGGTTCCCTTTATGATACTGTTTTTTATCATAGCCTCGATGATTATTCTGCTGGTTAATATCCGGGAGATACCTTCAAAACTGTGGCTGATTGTAAGAAGTGCTTTCACTCCAGTGGCGGCAACCGGTGGGTTCGCCGGAGCAACGGTGATTGCGGCGATGCAGTTCGGGGTAAGCCGGGGTATACTTTCCAATGAGGCCGGCCTGGGTTCCAGTCCCATCGCCCACGGGGCTGCTAAGGAAGATGATCCCGACCGCCAGGGAATCCTGGCCATGAACGGTGTTTTCATCGACACCATAATTGTATGCACCATGACTGCTCTGGTGATTCTAACCACCGGCGAATGGACAAGCGGGCTTACTTCCACCGCCTTGGCCGCGGCTGCTTTCGAACATGTTATTCCCCACGGGCATCTGATAGTTGCTTTCAGCGCCCTGCTTTTCGGTTTCAGTACTCTGTTGGGGTGGTCTTATTATGGAGAGCAGTGCGTTCAATACATGCTTGGCTTTCGGGTGGTGGGGGCCTATCGGGTCATTTTTGTTATTTTCGTTTTTCTCGGGGCGGTTATCAAGCTCGAGCTTGTCTGGAGCGTGGGCACCATTGCCAATGCTTGCATGGCTTTGCCGAATTTGGTGGGCTTGATCGCCTTGAGCGGTATTGTGGGGGCAATCGCTTCGGCGAAACGATGAGCTCCAGGCGCACCAAGGCTTACTCGCCGCCCAGTTTAGTGTAAAATATTTTTCCACTCGAAACTCGTGTGGCAGCCATGTTGATCGTGATCAGAGTGTTTTATGCAGTAGCCTTAATTCTTTATTTGATATCCGC
>QMLQ01000393.1 GCA_003646815.1 Deltaproteobacteria bacterium
ACGAGCAGGCCGAGGCCCAGCGGGAAAGGCTTCTTAAGTCGGTGAAAAGAAAGCGGGCCGAACTGCTTAAAGCGATCAAGGAGCGCAGAGCCGAAGCCGAACGTATCAAAGAAATGATCGCCGAGTGGGAGCGCCGGCGCAGGGAAGCCATCGAGCAGGCCAAACGCGAGGGAAGGGTGCTGCCCTCTGAGACATCCTACCTCGCCGGCAAGCAAGGAACTCTCACCTGGCCGGTCAATGGGGGTAGGATGATCCGGGGTTTCGGCCCCTATGTGGACAAGATGACCAGGACCAAGATTATAAACAATGGGATCGATATCAAGGCCGAGATCGGGGAAGATGTTTTCTCGGTGGCGGACGGCTCGGTGATCTGGGCCGAATGGTACCGCAGTTACGGCAAGACGGTGATAATCGACCATGGTGCGGGAATGTACAGCCTTTATACCCATCTGGGAGATGTTTTTGTGGAGGTGTGTGACTTTGTCAACGAGGGCCAGGTCATAGCCAGAGTGGGCTCCACAGGATCGCTTGAAGGCCCGATGCTGCATTTCGAAATCCGCAACGGCGTCAAAGCGGTGGATCCCATGTTGTGGTTGAGCAAAAGGTAAAGTGAATTTCACCTCAGGGTCTCTGTCGGTTTCTTCGCTCTGGAGGAGAAGGTGAGCCAGGATATTACAAGCCGGAAGCCTCTGGGCTTGATAGAGCTGGTGGATAAACAGCTGCAGGTCTCGATGCTCAAGACAGCGATCGCCCGCGGCCGTCTGGGAGGAACCCTGCTGTTTACCGGGCCGGATGGCAGCGGCAAGAGCAGCCTTGCTTTCTGGCTTGCCGCGGCTTTGAACTGCACCTCAAGCAACCTCCAGGCAATACCTTGCGCAAGTTGTGCTTCCTGTCGCAAGGTGGAGACCCTTAATCATCCCGATGTATTCTGGATAATGCCCCTTCCGGGCAGCTTCTATCGGGGCGAGAATATTGACTCTGAAAAGCTTGCTGATATTTTCAGGCAGAAAAGGGAGACTCCCTGGCTCGATGTGCAGTTTCCGGAAAAGAGTGAGCACCATCTGGCTGCGGTGAGCCGCATCCGCAGCGAGGCGGCCACAAGCTGTTACGAGGGCAGGAAAAAGGTCTTTATCATAACCGCTGCCGACCGCTTGAGGGTAGAAGCGGCCAATGCATTCCTCAAGCTCCTGGAGGAGCCCAGAGCAAACCAGATCCTGATCCTCTGCAGCGACAGGCCGGCCAGCCTGTTGCCCACCATTCTCAGCCGGTGTCAGAAACTGCAAGTGGTCAGGCCGAGTTTCTCAAGATCAGTGAGCCTGCTCACGGAACGTTTCGGTGCCAGTGAACAGGAGGCTCGCCAGCTTTTGAGCATGGCTGATGGGAACTTGACCGCCGCTTTGCGGATGAGAACTGAGGAATCTTTCCAGGCTCAGAAAAAATGGGTGGAAAAGACTTTCCAGGCGGTTCTTCACCCCGACTCCGGAGACTGGTACTCTTTGATCGATAACCGTAAAGGACCGTTGTGGAACCGGGGGGATTTCGAAAGGTATCTCTCTGTGTTGATCCAATCTTTGCACGATGTGTTATTGTTCTGCCTTGGAAGGAATCGTCCTGCCGGGGAGCTTGGGGGATCAGCCGTAACCAGCAGCGGCAGCAGGGAGTATGCTTCTCGGGTGATGGATTCCCAGTCTTTGGTCAACTTGCTCGGCAGGCTGGTCAACCTGCGGGATGCCTTGAACCGTAACATCAACCTTCGTCTTCTGGGATGGTCGATTCTGCGCCAGATGAAAGAGGTGGTTCAAGATGAGTGCTGATATAGTCGAAATACAGTTCAAAAGGGAACGCAAGGAGTTTTACCTGAACAAGAACAAGCTGGAGCTTAAGATTGGCGATTATGTGATAGTGGAGGTGGACCGCGGGGAAGATCTGGGCCGGGTGGTCCAGAAAGGCCCCCTGGTATCCAGGAAACACTCCGAAAAGGAATCGCAACTTGGTGTTGTGCTCAGGCTGGCCACCAAGGAAGAGCGAGAACACCTGAGAAAGTTGATCGAGAAAGAGGAAGAGGCGCTGAAGATCTGCCACCGGAAAGTGGAGGAACACGGTCTGAACATGAAGCTGGTGGATGCGGAGTGGCAGTTCGACGGCAACAAGGTGATATTCTATTTCACTGCGGAAAAGAGGGTGGATTTCCGCCAGCTGGTCAAGGACCTGGCCGCAATTTTCAAGACGCGGATCGAGCTGAAACAGATTGGGGTGCGCGATGAGGCAAGACGCATCGGGGGATGCGGCAGGTGCGGGTACAAGCTTTGCTGCACCACTTTTCTCACCGATTTTGAACCGGTGACCCTGCGCGCGGCCAAGGACCAGAGGCTTTCGCTCAACCCAAGCCAGATAAGCGGCATCTGCGGCAGACTGATGTGCTGCTTGATGTACGAACGGGATTTCTACAAGGACCAAATCAAGAAATTTCCCAAGGAAGGCAAGGAGTATATCATCGCCGGGGAAAAAAGGGAGAAAGTCTCCGGATTCGACCTGTTTAATGAGCTTGTTGAACTGGAGAACAAGGATGGTTACCGGCGGAAAATAGCTCTCAAA
>QMLQ01000394.1 GCA_003646815.1 Deltaproteobacteria bacterium
CTTGAGGACCGCTTCGCTTGAGGCAGGAAGGCGAGGTGGCTGGGAGCAGGGGGAGGAAATGAATAGTCGCAGGGAATTCCTGAAAAAGATGGTTTTGGCAGGAGGGATGATGGCGTTTGGGAAAAAGGTTTTTGCGAAGGAGCCTGTGCGTCCGGGGCAGATTGGAGATCCTTCGTGTACGCTTTTCAGGGCGGTCAATGTGACGCCTGCCGAGAATATGGCAAGGGTGATTGACCTCGCAGGTGAAATTGAAAAGGTGGTGGGCCAATACGATGTGGTGGTGATCAAACCGAATGTGCAGTGGTGGAACCAGGGTGCGCCAAATCTCCAGGCTTTGCAGAGACTTGTTGACATGGCTATGAATCGGCCGGGAGGGTTCAAGGGCGAAGTGGTGATTGCGGAGAATGTTCATCGGGGATCCCGGCCATGGGAATCAAAGAGTTCAGGGTGGGCACGCACGTTCGAATGGAACTCGGATGTGAGAGATATCAGGAATATGAATCAGTTATGCGAGCATCTAAAAAAGCGGTATGGGGACCAATTTTCCGTGTGCCACTGGATTGATGTTGATTCGGGAGGAAAGCGGGTCTTTGATCCAAAAGACGGCCCTGGGTATGTGTATTGTGACGGGACGGGAGACGTCCCATTGATTTCCTTTGACAATGGCCTGGGGGGTGAAAAGAGACGCGCCGTCATCATGACATATCCAATCTTTGAGACAGACAAAGGGACAATCATAGATTTCAAGAATGGCGTGTGGGAGAAAGGGGCATACACGGGGCAGCCATTGCGGTTTATTAACTTTGCAGCATTGAATCATCATAGCACCTATTGCGGGGCTACGAGTGCAGTGAAGAACTACCTGGGGATAAGTGATCTGAGTGGTGGGCCGGACCCGCATAATGGTGGGCAGTTGACGGGCGAATACTACAATTTCCATTCCTTTCCGTTTAATAAATGGGCACCCGGGCCGCGACCGGGGATGATCGGAGCGGAGATCGGATGCTTCATGAGTAACATCCGAAAGGCGGACTTGAACATCACGACGGCGGAATGGGTTGGCCTCGCTTCAAGGGTAAAGCCACCTATGGCGAGAACCAGGGCTGTGCTGGCATGTACCGATGCGACGGCCCTGGATTATCACGCGACCAAGTATCTGCTTTATCCCAATTCGGGGATGGCAATCCATAACCCGGATGATCCGAAGAGCCCGCTGCATCAATATCTTTGGGCATGCGCGCAAGAAGGAGGGGGCGTCTTTGACGAGACAAAAGTCGAGGTGAAATCCTACGATTGCAGGAAAAAGGCCTTTCAGGAAAATGACGAGCTGGTGGTCAAGGGAGAGAAACGATGGGATTCTGATCCCAAAACACTCCTGAAATATTTTCTTTACCGGTATTTAAAAACCTGATGAAGGAGAAAGGATCCAAGAGAAAAAGGGAAATTGGGAAGGTCCGTGTGTGGAAAAGGAGTAAAATTCTTTGTGGCCTTGTCCATTGCGCTTATGTTGGTGGCGCTTTTTTTTGGACTGTGGCCGAGGGGGTTTGACTTTTCAAACGAGGTCACTTGGCTTCCGTCTCAACCAGGCCTTCGCTTCAAAGAGTATGGAGTAGCTTATACAGCTCCTGTGAAAGAGTGGGGCAATGAAGCCGATGCCGAAGCAAGTGATTTTTCTGTAGAAATTGCTTTGAGACCTCGGAGTTACCATGATAATGGATTCAATTTTATCCTGGTAGTGCACAACGGAGACGATCGTGCTCAGTTAGTGGTGGGGCAATGGCGTTCCTGGCTGATCGTCATGAACGGAGATGATTATGATCACAGGAGAAAGACGAAGAGAATAGCAATAAAATTTACAATAAGCCCTTCCAGGTACCGATTTGTAACTATAACCACTGGAAGAAAAGGCACCAGGATCTACTTGGACAATCGGCTTATCCGGATAGAAAAGGATCTGATGCTTACGATACCGAAGGGACAAAAGACCAGGCTTTTTTTGGGGAATGCACCGGATGGAAGGCAGAGCTGGAGAGGTGATATTCTTGGGCTCGCCTGGTATGATCATGTCCTTGGCGATCAGGACGTGGCTATGCATTTTCGTCAATGGTCCCGAAGCCAGAATTTTCTGTTTGCCCGAAAATATAAACCCTTTTTGTTGTATGTGTTCGATGAGAAAAATGGCAGAAAGGTAATCGACCAAAGCAGTGGGAACCATGATCTCAAAATCCCATCGAAAATGGTACTATTGGATAAGAAGATCTTGTCCTTGAGACGGGTTCGGTCAGATGTCGATTCAGGTTTTGTTGAAGATGTGTTCTTGAATTTTATCGGCTTCATACCACTGGGGTTTGTCTTCATGATGACGTTTGTCACGGCTGCGGGTTTTTTTCGGAAACGGCATATTTGGATGACGATTTCCCTATGTTTTGGTATAAGCCTGACCATAGAGATCCTTCAAGCCTGGATACCTTCACGAAGCTCGGATTGCCTGGATCTTTTGCTGAATACGTTTGGTGCCCTGCTTGGAACGATGATGTATGTATGGGGATATGGAAGGGTGAGAAGAGAGAAGGCTGGGAAGCCGGGCAGCTA
>QMLQ01000123.1 GCA_003646815.1 Deltaproteobacteria bacterium
ACTCAATTCAGGATGAACAATGGGAGAGGAACTGGCGAAAGTTTTTTATAACCGAACGGGTCACCCCGTTTCTTACCATTGTGCCTGCCTGGGAACCCGTTCCGGGAAATGGAGCCTCCACAGTGATCCGCATGGATCCCGGACCGGCCTTTGGTACCGGGAAACATCCATCCACGCGACTCTGCCTGCGGGCCATGGAACTGGTTCCCAAAACCCCCTCTTGGGATTTGCTTGATGTGGGTACGGGAAGCGGGATCCTGGCCATCTACGGGGCCATGCTCGGTGCAAAAAAGATCAAGGCCCTTGACATAGATGAAGAGGCACTTCAGTGGGCCGGGAAAAACATCCGTTTGAACGGCCTCGGGAATGAGATTGAGGTTGCCTCCACACCTCTGGCGGAATTGATGGACGGCTTTCTTGTGGTGACCGCCAACCTGATCCTGCAAACCATCCTGGACCTCCAGGATCATTTTCCACGGGTAGTAAAACCTTCAGGATACCTGATCCTTTCGGGGCTGCTTCAAGAGCAGACGGACCTTGTGTTTCCTTTTTTCCAGGAACATGGTTTCACCCTTGAAAAGATACTCTCCCAGGAAGAGTGGGCCTGCCTGCTTGCCCGGAAATCCTGCTGAGGAGACCCTGGTGCGCCGTTTTTTTGTCGAAAAGATACCTGCAGAAGAAGGCTCGGTGACCATTGCGGGCAGCGAGGCAAGGCATATCACCCGGGTATTGAGGATGGGCCCGGGGGATCGTTTTGTCCTCCTGGACCGAAGAGGTCTTCGTTTTCAGGTCGTTATTCGCTCGACGGAGCAGGGAGTCGTCACTGTTTTTCTGGAACGGCCGCTCCCTTCCCCTCCTGCATCTCCGGTGCAGTTGTTCATTGGGCAAGCGGTGCTGAAATCCGGTGCCATGGACCTGGTAATTCAAAAGACAACAGAACTGGGGGTGAACACCATCCATCCTTTTATTTCACAAAGGACCGTGGTCCGTCCCCGGGAAGATAAGCGGGCAAAGAGGGTAAAGCGGTGGCAGGATATCGCCATAGCCGCATCCAAACAGTCGGATCGTTCACGGCCCCCGGAGATCACAGCGGTAACCACCTTCACTGAACTGCTTCAGAGACCCTTCCCGGAGGAAACCTTGAAAATCATTCTCTGGGAGGAAGAAGAAGGCAGGGATCTCAAATCAACGCTTCGATCGACTCTGGACCGGTCAAAAGCCGTCCTGGCCCTCGTGGGACCGGAGGGTGGATTTGCTCCCGGAGAAATATCGCGCGCCCAAGAGGCTGGCTTTCGTCCTGTTTCCCTGGGCCCGCAGATCCTGCGGGCAGAGACGGCTGCAATTGCTCTTGGCGCTGTTATCAACTATGAATCATTCACTCCGAAAAGAAAGGATACTTAAGAATGAATAAACTCGAAATATCGCTGGCTGGCGTTCTGCCGCCTGTTCCCACACCCTTTACCACCCAGGGAGAGGTGTATCATCAGGCCCTGGCCGATAATCTTGAGCGATGGAACGTCTATGGGTTGGCCGGGTATGTGGTCCTGGGTTCAAACGGCGAACCCGTATATCTGACCCATGATGAAAAACTGGCTGTGCTCGAGACAGCTCGGAAGGCAATACCACCCGGCAAATGGATGATTGCCGGGACAGGATGCGAATCAAGCAGTGCGACCATTGAACTTACTTACCAGGCAGCGGAGATCGGGGCTGATGCGGCCTTGGTCATCACTCCACACTTTTACCGGGGAAAAATGAGTGCAGAAGCACTGGCCGGCCACTACTTCGCCGTTGCTGACGCGTCGCCTATTCCCGTCCTGATTTATAACGTCCCGAAATTTACGCACATTGATTTGGACAGTCAAACGGTAGCCCGCATGGCGGAACATCCCAATATCATCGGCATAAAAGACAGCGGTGGAAATATCGCAAAAATCGCTGATATGGTGCGGCTGACGGGAAAGGGATTTCAGGTCCTGGCCGGGTCCGGAGGGTTTTTCTTCCCCGCCCTGGCAGTGGGCGCAGCAGGAGGGATCATGGCCGTGGCCAATGTTGCTCCGCAACAGGGCCTTGATATCTACCACCTGTTCCGAAAGGGCCTCGTCAGCGAGGCGGCAGAACTGCAGAGGGAGATAATTCCACTCAATGGAGCGGTGACCGGGCGCTTCGGCATCGCGGGACTGAAAGCGGCACTGGATATGCTCGGCTACTACGGCGGCCCGGTACGAGCCCCACTGCAGGCACTGGATGAAAAGGGCAGGGAAACGCTCCGTGTTATTCTGGTGGAGTCGAGAACCATTGAGGAATGACAGATGGTTTTCACTCCTCCATGAAATAACCGTTCATTTTTTCCTTTACATCCTCCAGGATGTCGCAAAGCCAGAGGACATCGTCGATGGAAAGGCGTCCTGTCTTGGTAGTCCCCTTTGACCCATCCTTCTTGGTATAAGAACGGGGCCCGATCTGGAGCTTCGGGTCCCCTTCGCCATACCGGTATATGCTGAGTAGAAGTCCGGTTTCATCATTTTCCCATGATTCAAGCAGCTGGTCCTTGGATGCGTCGTATGCCATTTACGCCTCCCACCCGAATTCCGCCTGCTTGCCGAGTTCTTCCTCAATTCTCAGGAGCTGATTATATTTGCAGATACGTTCCGATCGGCACAAAGATCCCGTCTTGATCTGTCCCGTACCGGTGGCCACGGCAAGGTCCGCAATAAAGGTGTCCTCTGTTTCACCTGACCGATGGGAAATAACCGCATTCCAGCCCACCTTATGGGCCATCTGAATGGCCTCCAGGGTCTCGGTGAGCGTCCCTATCTGGTTCAGCTTGATGAGCACTGCATTGGCGGAACCTTCCTTGATGCCCCGCGCAATCCGTTTGGTGTTGGTGACAAAGATATCATCTCCCACAATCTGGATGCGGTCACCCATTACCTTGGTCATTTTGCTCCAGTTTTTCCAGTCATTTTCCGCCAGGCCGTCTTCGATGGAAACAATAGGGTACCGGTTCACCCAGTCCTTGTAAAACTCGATCATCTCTTTTCCCGTTCGCTTGGAACCGTCGGACTTGAAAAACACATATTTCCCATTCTTGTAAAAAGAAGACGACGCGGGATCCAGGGCCAGGGCTATATCTTTTCCAGCCCGGTAGCCGGCTTTTTTTATTCCTGCAAGGATCATTTCGATAACTTCCTCGTTGGACTGGAGGTCGGGGGCGAACCCTCCTTCATCTCCCACGGCAGTGGAATAGCCCTTTGCCTTGAGGACTCCTGCAAGGGCATGGAAGACCTCTACGCTCATTCGGAGGGCCTCTTTAAAAGTCTTTCCCCCGATGGGCATGATCATGAACTCCTGGAGATCCACATTGTTGGGGGCGTGCATCCCGCCGTTGAGGATATTCATCATGGGCATGGGGATTCTGCAAGCGTTGGTGCCGCCGATATAACGATAGAGGGGCATGTAAAAGGCGTCTGCTGCGGCCCTGGCCACGGCCAGAGAAACGCCCAGAATGGCATTAGCGCCCAGCTTGCTCTTGTTGGGTGTTCCGTCCAGCTCGATAAGCGTTTTGTCCACAAGCCGTTGGTCCTCCGCCTCCATACCTTTGAGGGCAGGGGCAATGACCTTGTTCACGTTCCTGACCGCCTGCTCAACACCCTTCCCTCCAAACCTTTTTTTCTTCTTGTCCCTAAGTTCTACTGCCTCAAACTTCCCCGTGGAGGCGCCCGAGGGGACCGCAGCCCTCCCGAAGCTTCCGTCGTCCAGGCCCACTTCTACTTCTACGGTGGGGTTTCCCCTGGAATCAAGGACCTCCCGTGCGCTGATGAATTCTATTTTTTCCATGCTTCCCTCCTTGTTCACAGGCCCAACAGGGCATTTGCATTTTCTCTCACGAGGTTTTTGAACAGGAATATAGTGTATTTACCGGCCTGTGACAAGGCAAAAGAGAAGCTCTTCGGACACACCCCTCCTCATGAGCCGATATCCACAAACATTTCGCACAAGGCCTTCGGCATGTGCCCCTTTTGTGAGGGAGAATCTCCGGGCCGGAAAAAACCAGGAGAACAGGGCTAGCCAATCACCCTTTTTATTTCTTCGATGAGTTCTTCCGGTTTCAGGGGTTTTGTCAAATGTCCCTGCGGCCCTACTTTCCCGGTACTGGATCTGTCCAAAAGGCTCTTGTAGTCGACTTCCTTCGAGATGGCGGTAATGATGATTACCGGAATATCCTTCAGGTTCTCGTCCTTCTTCAGTTCTTTGTACGTCAACATCCCGCTTTTCTTGGGCATCATGATGTCAAGGAGAATGAGGTCCGGCTTTTCATCCCGCGCCTTAATGAGCCCCTCCAAACCACTATCAGCAGTGATGGGAATGAAGTCATGATCCTCCAGGATCTCCGAATAAAAGGTCAACACATCAGGTTCATCATCAATTGCCAATACTTTTTTTTGCATGATTAACTTCCTCCATCTATAGTTGTTAATTCGGGGTCCAACTCTTTTTTTTCCAAGGGGACCCCTCTCTTCCCCCCAATTTGCGCTCTCAATTCTCTTTGATGATTCTTTCGAACCAGGCTTTGGTCTCCTGGTATCCTTTGCCGTTGAAAGAATTTGTTTTCAGAAAGTCTTGATCCAGGCGATACCCCATTTTTTTCAGGAAAAACATGCCCGCTTGGAACGCTACTTTTTCATTTGTATATTTGAAGCACCCGGAGCGAGCCAGCAGATGGGTGCACTCTGTTGCCTTGCTGATAAGGGTCTCCTTTTTCCCCAAACCTTGACCATCCCCGTGGTCGAGCATTTGCAGAATTTCAAGCACCTTCTTCACATCAAAACCGTGATAGTCGTGGGAAAGAATTCCCTGAGGAGCAGTCCCACAAAGACACAGGTAGATCTCCAAGATTTCATGAATGGAAACAGGAGCCCGATCCGGGCGGGAATCCCTTCCATCACCAACCTCCTCCCAGGGGGACTTTACGAACCGGTGGATCAATGTCCTTTGGCGCAGATCTAGGACTTCCTGGAGACCGGTAAACGGTGGAATCTTTCTGAAATCGATTGGGTTCCTGTAAGGGGTGGAAATGAAGGGGATGGTCCTTGTAAGATAATCAAGCACCTTTCCGAATTTTTCTTTCCCCCATTCCTTGAGCACTGCCTCAAGGGTATTCAAGATGGCCGCGGGTAAGGTCGGCGTGCTGGGAGAATCGCATTTGATCAGAAGGCACGGGTTCGCTGATTCTATTTCAGAAGGGTTTTCTTCTATATATATGGTCCGGTTTTTGATGAGTTCTTCCATAACTGATTTGATCACCGGGGAATGGGGGCCTCTGCTGAGGCTCAGAAAGGGGGCATTGGTCACGAGTTCACCGTGGGCTCCATAATGATAAAGTTGCGTGATATAGATCATCTTATCGACTTTCACCATCTGGAGATGGGGCACCCTGTATCCGAAAAAAGTGATCAGCTCTTTCAGACGATCTTTTTCTTCCCTGTCAAGGTACTGGGCTGCTTGCATGGCATTCCTGTCACTACCGGACGGATTCCGGGAACAGATTTTCCTCTGGATTGCACAAGGCTTCTTCATCACCCTCCGGATGTCTGGTTGGGAGGCGCATGGTGAAAATAGCTCCCTCTCCCGGATTGGAATGTACCTCTATGGTACCTCCATGCTCCTGGACTATCTTCCGGGTTATTAACAGGCCGAGGCCTGTCCCTTTCGATCCCTTGGTGCTGAAGAGGCCGCTGAAAAGTTTCTTTCTCACTTCTTCATCCATTCCCGGACCATTGTCGGACACCTGGAAGGTGACCGAATTATCCCGTCCGCGTTTCGTGGCTACTGTTACGATGAAATCTTTGTGGAAATTTTCATCGGATGCGCATGCTCCGATAGCATTGGAAACGAGGTTCAGGAGACAGCGATGAATTCCTTTTGGGTCCAGTAATGCCTCTTCCATATGGGGATCGAGGTTTTTCCTGAGTTCCACCTGGGTTTCTCTGGCCTTGCATTCCATCAACTCGCAGACCTCATCTGCAATGGTGTTTGGCGAACACCATTCATATTCAGGTTCCCTCTCTTTGGAATAATTCAGGAGCTCCAGGACAAGGTCGGAAAGTTTGGCAATATTTCTCTGCACAATATCCCAGCCTTTCTTAAGTTTCTGGATGTTATTTTTCCTGATACCCTTATTGACCACGTATACGCCGCCCTCCAGCCCGTAAAGGATATTCTTGATATAATGGGCGAGGCTCGCTACTGTTTGACCGATAGTGGACAGCCGCTCTTTCTCCAGTAACTCTTTTTCCAGGCGCTTTACTTCCCGCAGGTCGTGGAAAAAACTCACGCTTCCGATAATATTCCCGTTTCGACGAAGGAGCGTTCCGGAAAACCGAGCAGGTATTTGAGTGCCTCCCTTTCCCAGGACGGTAATTTCCTTCCACTCGCCATCGCTTTGGTTTGCTGTCTTCTCCCCGATGAGTTTCTTTTTGATTTCACCGGCTATTTCGTGCGGGTAGAGGTCCACAATGCTCATCTTTCCCACCACATCATCGTGAGAGTATCCGAAAAGCCTCTCCGCTCCCTGGTTGAAGGTAACGATGTTTCCGCGCGCATCCGTCGCCACAATGCCGTCGATGGAATGCTGGATGAGATTTCCTTCAAACTCGTAACGCTCCCTGAGTTCTTCTGTGGCTTTCCTGACCCTTGCTTCCAGATTATTGGTGTAATCTTTGAGCATCCTTTTGGTACGAAGTTTTTCTTTGGCCCGTTTCAAGGCAACAGACAGGGCTTCGTTGGCAATGGGTTTCGTGATAAAGTCAGACGCCTCAAGTTCAAGAGATTTAATGGCCGTATCCACATCGCCATGTCCGGTAATAACGATCACTTCTGTTTCGGGGTCCATCTGTTTGATTATTTTCAGCACATCAAGCCCATCAGTGCCGGGCATCTTTATATCAGTCAGCACGATAGATGGTTTCTCCCTCTGGAACAGCTCTATCCCTTCTCTGCCGTCAGCAGCGGTAATGACCTCATACCCTTTGCTCCGCAGGTAGAGGCCCAACACCTTTCGAGTGGGCTTCTCATCGTCAATAAGGAGTAATTTGGTCATCTCACTATTTTCAAGGGATTTGTTCATGATTTGTCGTTATGATCCCTGTTCAGCCTTCCGGGAAGGAGGGAATTCCAATCGAAAGGTGGTCCCTTTTCCTTCTTGGCTCTGTACCGTTATGGCTCCCCCATAATCCCTGATGATGCCGTAGCTGATGGAAAGTCCAAGACCGGTCCCTTTTCCCACCTCCTTTGTGGTAAAAAAGGGTTCAAATATCTTGTTGAGAATACCGTTTGGAATTCCTTTCCCGGTGTCGGATACGGTAACAACGACGTTTTCCCCCTCCATGAACGATCGTATTTTCAGAAACTTTCTGCGACCAGAAACCTCCTCCAACGCATCCCTGGCATTTGTTACCAGGTTGATAAAGACCTGTTCAAGCCTGTTATTGTCCGCCATGATGGGGGGCAGATTTTCATTGAGGTCCAGTTCCACCTCGATCTCCCGCAATTTCAGTTGTTGAGCCAGCACCTTGAAGACACCCCTGATCGGCTCATTTATGAATACCGTTTCTTTAGAAATGTTCCCCGTACGCGCAAAATTTCGCAGGTGATTTATAATCCCGGAAGCCCTGTCCACCTCACCGTTGAATTCCTTAGCAATGGTCGTGAGATCTTTTTCGCTCACGTGCTTGCCTTCCTGGATGGATTCCAGGAGAAATGCGCTGCCGATTTTGATCACGTTCAACGGCTGGTTTAACTCATGTGCTATGCCTGTGGCCATCTCACCCAGGGTGGCAAGTTTGCTGGCCTGGATGAGTTGTGCCTCCTTCATGACGGTCTCGGTAATATCCGTTGTGGTTGCGATCAGGGCTTCTTTGCCCACATACCGCGCGGAACAGATGTGCACATTCGCAAAAAACAGGCTGTGATCTTTTCGATGATGCCGCTTTTTGGGGAAAAGGACGCACCGTCCATCCATAACCCCGTCGAATGCGGACATGATTTCCTGCGTCCCTCCTTCATGTTCCAAATCGACAAAGGTCATTTTCAGAAGCTCTTCCTTCCCATACCCATACTGGCTTTCGGCCCTCGCGTTGGCATCCAGGATTTTCAGAGTTTTCGGTTCCAAAATGAAAATGGGGTTTGGTTCTGTGTCGAAAAGTAACCGATATTTTTCTTCCGACTGTCGCAGATCCTCTTCAGACTTTCTCAACCGGTAAAGCATATGCTTGAACGAGTCGGCCAGTTGCACCATTTCGTCGCCGGCGTTCGTCCTAAATACCTTGCATTTGCGGCACATATCCAGCTTCTCAGGGAAGGAGCCCGATGGCTGGACCTGGCAGAGGGTGCCATCAACGTACCAGCACATAATCTCGATGTTCTCATAGGCCGGACAGTCCCTTTTTTCGCAGTTTTCCACCTCCCAGCACTTGACAAGCCGGCCGAAATCCTTCCCGGGATTTCCCCGGCTGACGTCATCTGCCAGTTTGGTAAGCTGCGTGAGGGGCCTGGTAATGTACCTGGAAAGGAACAGGATGAGGAAAAACCCCACCACCAGGAGGGAGAATATGACAAAGATGATTTCTCTGTTTCTGAGGGAGGCGATCCTTTTTTCTATTGGAGACCAGCTGATCCCCACGGTAAGAGAACCCAGTATTTTTTTCGTGGAGCCATGGCACCGGAAGCAGGTGTTTTCATTTGGAATCGGCATTGCATAGTAGAGCACCTTTTCTTGCCTGAACATTTCCAGGCCCTTCATGACAGCGCCCATTTCGAGTGCCTGTTTTGTGAGCCTCAGGGAGCATGTGGTTCCCCGGTTTACCGGTAAGCCGCTGTACTTGATGGTGCCGGTTTCGTCGCAGAGGTTGACTACCTTGATCCCTTTCAGGGTATAAAGCCTCTCTAGGATGGCCTGGACGTCATCCATCTTGCCATCGAACAT
>QMLQ01000395.1 GCA_003646815.1 Deltaproteobacteria bacterium
ACTAATTTATTGCTTTTCAAGACGATTTGCGTTATATAATGCAACTATGAAATCGGGCTCTATTTTACCTGGATCAGGAGCAAAATCTTTTATCATTAAATTCTTTAATTATTTATTTGACCTTTTTGTAGTTGCCTTTACAGATTCAGATTCCGACTGATTCTTACATGTATCTAAATTATCACCTTACACAGTACGGGGGACTAATCCATGGATAAAAGGTTGGCCACCATTCTAGTACCATTGTTGATCATCTCCCTCTGGCTGGTTTCGTGTGGAAAGTATTATGAAGGTGGAACAATCACCGTAAAGAGTCCGGATGGCAGGATTGAGTTGAGTTTCGAGATAAAAGAGCTGCCAGCGCCTTATTTGCCCGGTAAAAACATGTATTATACTGTGAGCTGGGATGGCAAGCAGCTGCTGAGAGATTCCCCTCTGGGACTTAGTTTCGGTGATCAGGGAGTGGTGCTCGGGGACCTGGTAATCACTACTGTTCAAGAAAACAGCGGTGTGGACCGGTTCAGTACTCCCTTCAGCAAGCAGGCCGAGGTCAGAGCCGACTACAATGAAGTTGTGGTTTCTCTGAGAGAAAAGACCATTCCCGCCAAGACTTTCAACCTCATTTTCAGAGCCTATAATGATGGAGTGGCTTTCCGCTACCATTTTCCTGAGCAGGTACCCAAGATCAAATTCCCTTCGACTACCCACGAGGGATTCTTGGAAGAGTTCGTGCTGGTTGATGAATACACCGGTTACTATTTCTCCGGGGATGTGGATGCCTATGCCATGTTTGTTCCCTCATTGCCGCACAATTACGAGGGCCGTTATTTCAAGGTGAAGATTTCCGAGATCACTCGCGACAGTATCGCCGCCCTGCCTCTTCTCCTGCTCTATGAGGGAGGCCCGGCAGTCTGTATCGCGGAGGCCAATCTGACCGATTTCTCGGCCTTGTATCTCACCGGTGCACGTGATGTTGAAAATGCGCTGGTTACCCGGCTGGAGCCGCTTCCCGGGGAAAAAGAGCCCAAGGTTCTCGGGAAAGTGCCGTTCGAAACTCCATGGCGCGTGCTGATGATCGCAGAGCATCCCGGAAAGCTGATTGAATCCAACCTGCTGCTGGCTCTCAACGAGCCCTGTGCAATCGAAGATATCTCCTGGATCAAGCCCGGCAAGGCTTCCTGGGACTGGTGGAGCGGCCGGGTGGTTTCAAAACGAAGAAACAGAGTCAAAGTGGGCGATTTCAGCACGGAAACCTACAAGCACTATATAGATTTCGCCCACGAAGCGGGACTGGAATATACCTTGATCGATGCCGGATGGTACGGAGATCATCGTGATCCCAAATTGGATCTGACTTCTCCGCTGCCCGAGGTGGATCTGGAATATCTGGTCAAATACGCCGACTCCCTGGGAGTGAAGTTGCTTCTGTGGGTGAACTGGGAGAACCTCAAAGACCAGATGGATAAAGTATTCTCGTTTTTCGAGCAACTGGGCATAGCCGGTGTCAAGGTGGATTACATGAACCGCGACGATCAGGAAATGGTCAATTTTTATCATGAAGTACTGCAGAAAGCCGCTGAACACCACCTGGTGGTGAATTTCCACGGCGCTTACCGCCCCGCCGGCATCCGCCGCACCTGGCCGAATCTGCTGACCCGGGAGGCGGTGATAGGCCTCGAATACTGCAAATGGAGCGATTGGTGCAACCCCGAACATGACCTGACCGTTCCCTATACCCGGATGCTTCTGGGGCCGATGGATTATCACATGGGCGCATTCAACAATGCGACCCAGCGCTCTTTCCGGCCCCGGGATCTAGACCCGATGAGCTTGGGTACCCGCTGCCATCAGCTTGCCATGTACGTGGTTTATGAAAGTCCCTTGCAAATGTTGGCTGACAGCCCCAGTAA
Organism: Deltaproteobacteria bacterium; assembly: GCA_003646815.1. Taxonomy (GTDB): domain Bacteria; phylum Desulfobacterota; class DSM-4660; order Desulfatiglandales; family Desulfatiglandaceae; genus B46-G9. Next base: position 1,911 of record QMLQ01000395.1, read on the forward strand.
TTACCGCGCCAAGAAGAAAGGGCTTGATTTTCTGAGCCTGGTACCCACTGTGTGGGATGAGACTCGTTTTATCCAAGGCGAAATTTCAGACTATATCGTGCTGGCCCGCAAGAAAGGCGACAAGTGGTATCTGGGGGCGATGACCGACTGGGATGAGAGGGAACTCGAGGTTCCCCTCGATTTTCTGGGTGGCGGAAACTGGAAAGCGAAGGTCTGGGCCGATGGCAAGAAAGCCGCCACAAGGCCCGAGGATGTGAAGGTTACAGAAATCGAGATCACCCCGGGCGAACCGCTCAGCATCAAGATGGCACCGGGCGGAGGCTATGTAGCTGTGTTTGAACCTGCTCAGTAGTTTGCCCTGGGGAGTTGGACAGATAAAAAAAAGCGGTGGGTTTTTTTAATGCTCCACCGCTTTTTTTGTTTACTTTAGACCGAGCAGTGCAAACTTCGGACCCCTATCCTGCGCCTGCAAGCTGGCCGCAGGCAGCGGCGATATCTGTCCCATGGGAGCGTCGCAAGGTCACCGCCTGCTTGCAGGCACCCAGAAGGATCTTCTGAAAATGTTGCAGTTCCTCCAGCCGGGGGGACCTGAATCTTACTCCCTCCACCGGGTTGAAACCGATCAGGTTGATCTTGCAGGGCACTGTTGAACTTATCCGCGCCAGTGCCTGGG
>QMLQ01000396.1 GCA_003646815.1 Deltaproteobacteria bacterium
AGAATCAGAGAAGGGTCACCTCTTTGAAGGGAGACCAGACCGCCCCGTCCTGGTCATGGTGATTCTTGAACGATTCGTATGTGCGGGTAACGAAGTTTGGGCACTTGACGCTTGAAATTGTTTCTCGAATGTGGTAGGTAAACAATCGTTTCATTTTTTCTTGCAAAACAAGGTTTTTTAGGATTTAATTAATTTCGAACTCTTTATTTCGTTTTCAATGTGATGCTTCGAGTAGACAAACGGGTAAAACTTAATTCAGGAGGTAAGGGCATATGAGGAAAAAGATGACGGCTGTCTTGCTTGCATTGGCATTTGTGGTAACATCTTTGTTGTTGATGTCAGCTTGCGCGAAGAAACAGATGCAGGTGACAGAGGGCGTCCAGCCAACAACCCAGGAGACCAAGGCGGTTGAGCAGCAGGCAACAACGGCCACAACAGAACAGGCCAAGAAAGTGGAAGTTGGTGAAACCGAAGAATACAAGAAGGCCGAGGCAGAGCGACAGGCAAAATTGAAAGCCCTTGAGCGGGCGCAAAAAGAGGCGGAGGAAAAGAAGGCCTTTGAAAATGAAAAGATCTATTTTGATTTTGATAAGTCAGATCTGAAGCCGGAATCCCAGGCTATCCTGAAGAAAAAAGCGGATTGGCTTCGCGAACACCCTGAATATTCCCTCAGAATCGAAGGGAATTGCGATGAAAGAGGGACGAATGAATACAACCTGGCGTTGGGTGAGCGAAGAGCAAATTCGGCCAAGAAATTCCTCGTGGCCCTCGGCATAGCGGAAGAACGTATTGCCACCATCAGCTACGGTGAAGAAAGGCCTGTGGATCCAGGGCACAATGAAGAAGCCTGGGCCAAGAACAGGCGTGATGAATTCAAACTCATGAAGTGACCCCTACCAGGCAATAAAAACCCTTTCGCGGTTTTGAAATGAACAGGCCGGCCTCTCCTGGGGTCGGCTTTGCTCTTCAGGAGGGTACGAAAATATGAAACGATCCTCTGTTCCTAAGACACTTTTCTTTACTATTGCTCTCATGTTCGTTGCTGGAATTGGCTTCTCTTCTTGTGTTACGGTTGCCACTGACCAGGATATCATGTCCCTGAACGATCAGGTAGTGCTTCTGAACAACCGGTTAAACTCTCTGCAGGAATCCATGGGCAAGCGGGAAGCCTCATTGAGCAAAGAGCTGTCGGGAAATGTGGATGCTCAATTGAAAGCGATCCGCGGAAACCTGGCTGAACTCGTAGCGGAGACAGACAGGATAAAGGAAGACATGAGTGCACTTTCGGGCAAAGTGGAGGAAAATTCCCACCTGGCTAAACACATAGTGGAAAGAGATACGACCCAGGAAGATATGATGCGTGCGGGAATTGCTGATTTAAAGACAAGGGTCGAGGAACTGGAAAAGAGTGTCAAAGATGTGAAGGCGTATCTTGGCCTCGTGCCGGGCGCCGAACACAAAGTCCCCGCGCCGGGAGCAGAAAAAAATGTCCAGGAACCTGTCTCTCCTGAAAAGGCCAGATATGAACATGCCCTGGCTGTCTACAAGGCGGGAAAACTGGAAGAGGCGATCACCAATTTTAATGATTTTATAAAGATTTTTCCGAAATCTGATCTGGCAGACAATGCACAGTTCTGGATTGGCGAATGTTACATGGCGTTGAAGCAGTATGAACAGGCCATCCTTGCGTACCAGCAGGTTATCAAGCGGTATCCCAAAGGGAACAAAGTCCCCAACGCCATGCTTCGGCAGGCCCTCGCGTTTCAGGCTATCAATGATACTACGAGCGCAAAGCTCCTGTTGAAAAGAATCATCAAGAATTACCCTGGTTCCAATGAAGCAAGTATCGCCAAAACGAAAATCAAGGGAATGAAGTAGTCAGGTAGTTTTTTACGTGTGCTTTACCATGACCTGCCCGAGAAAGGCCATGATATCCCTTCTGCTGATTACCCCGGTGACCTTTTTTGGATTATGGGGGTCCACCACGGGCAACACGGCGTAATCTCCCGATGTAATTTTGCTGAGGGCGGAAAAGAGGTTATCGTTTTTTGCCACGGTTATAACTGACCTTGTGGCGATATCGGCTGCTTTTTGAGAAAAATCCCCCTTTACCACTGCGTTCTGCACATCTGAAAGGGATATGATACCGTAGAGTTCACCATGTTTGTCAAGCACGGGGAAAGCTTTGAGTTTCCTGTGGGTGATCATTTCCTGAACTTCTTTGAGGCCCATCTCGGCGGGAATGGTTTCAGGGGGGGCTGTCATGGCCTCCTCTACTTCGGTCAGCATCAGGCGGCTTGTTTCCAGGCCGGGCTGTTTCTCCTCCACTTCCTTCCCTGATTTGATTTCCTGGATACGTTGATTGTAAAACTGAATTACTTCCCGTCTATCCAGCATTCCCAGCAGGAAAGAATGGTCTTCATCCTTTACCACCGGAATCCGGTGGAGATTCCGAATAGTAAATTTTTTCAGGACCTCGTTCAGATCTTCAGAGGGCGTGGTAAATATGATGTCGGTGGTCGCAACATCCTTCATCCTGATGAGATCGCTGATTTCCTGATCAAAAAGAAT
>QMLQ01000397.1 GCA_003646815.1 Deltaproteobacteria bacterium
CACGTGATCGATGAACATTAACGGGTGCCTGCAAGAGAAAATCGGGCAAGCTTTGTATAAATAGAACCCGCTGGAGTCAAATCGCTCTTAAACAAGATGAGCTCCTGGAGCCGGTAAAAAGGGCCTGAGAAATCCTGGTACCCGTCAAGAATTTTTTCCAGCGGGGGCCCTCCCCGGGACCCTTTCTTGAATCTGCACAAGGTCAAATGGGGGCGAAACGGACGTTTTTCTTCCCGTACGCCGAAGGGTCTCAATTTTCTTTGCAGTACGTTCCTGAAATTTGACATGCGTTCCAGATCCGCCTGAAGCCCGACCCAGAGGACTCGTGGATTTCGTGGGCCGGAAAAAACACCAACGCCCTTGAGTCCAATGTCAAAGGCACCATACCGGTCACAGGTACTTTTTGCAACCCCTGTAATGCCTTCAATGGAAGATTCCGGAACCTGACCCAGGAAGACCACCGTTAGATGGATGTTCTCGGCACGGACCCATCTCGCACCGGGGAGAAGAGGTCTCAGCTCCGAGGAGAGGCGGGAAAGAGCATCCCTCATTTCCCCGGGGAGCTCAAATGCCAGGAAGGAGCGGATCTCCATTGGCGTACCTCCGTATCCAGTCAAGGGCCATGGTCGCGCTGTTGAGCTTCACCGCATGGCGATTTCCCCAGAACCGGTATCCCTGGGAGGGGGTTTCTTCAGCCGATGCCAGGGAAAGATGAACCGTTCCCACGGGCTTTTCCCTGGTGCCGCCTCCAGGTCCGGCTATGCCGGAGACGGCGATCCCCAGGTCCGAATGAAGCCTGTTTCGAACGCCTTCCGCCATTTCCCGGACCGTTTCATTGCTCACGGCGCCATAATCCTCCAAGGTCTCGGCCTGCACACCCAGGAGTTCTGTTTTGGCCTCATTGCCATAAGAAACAATTCCTCCGAGGAAGTACCGGGAACTACCGGGAACGGCTGTCAGGAGGTGGCCGATCAGGCCTCCGGTGCACGATTCGGCAACCGAAACAGTAAGTTTTCTTGCGGAGAGAACCTTCCCTACAATCTCGGCCATGGAGTCTTCTCCGGTGGCAAAAACGGCAGGACCGAGTTCCTTCCTGATAAGCGTTTCAATCCTGTCAAGCTCATGGAGACCGTCCCTGGCACGTTCTGTTGTCAGGCTCACCGTAATATGATTCTCGGGGAAATGGGGATAAAAGCCTATGAGGGCCTTTCCCGTTTTTTTGTTGAGGTCCCTGAAAATTTCTGCGATGCGGGGTTCGCTCAGCCCGTACACCTTGAGAGTGCGGCACATGGTTACCGGGAGCTTTGTGTAAAGGCTGCGCAGTTCGGGGATGACAGCATGGTCGATGAGGTAGCGCATCTGGTCCGGGACACCGGGAAGAAAATAGAGGCGCACATCATTTTCCACGAGCGAGAAACCGCAGGCCTTCCCTTCCGGGCTCAGCATCTTGGATCCATCCGGAACCCAGGCCATTTTTTCAAGAGAACGGCACATTTCCGCACCGTGGGAGGCAGTGTGCCGTTTGATTATTTCAAACATCTCCTTGTCCAGGCAAAGAGGCCTCTGCAATGCCTTGGAAACAATTTCATTGGTGATATCATCGTCCGTGGACCCAAGCCCCCCGGTCACAATGACAAAGCTGGATTCTTTCATGGCACTCTTGAGGGCCTGGGACACTGAAGCGTAATCATCTCCCACAGACGTGATCCGGGTAACCTGAAGCCCGGAGGCGGTGAGCCTGCCCGCGGCGTACCAGCCGTTCACATCCAATGTCATTCCGGATGTGAGTTCATTTCCTATGGTAATAATTTCGCCTTGCACCGGCCATTTCTCCCGTTTTTCGCAGAGCGTGATCATGTACCGCCCGGATTTTCCTCTCTTATTGCCTGCTCTATTTCTCAATTTCCGAGAAAAGCATGGATGAGTATAAGAACGAGCAGGGTTTGAAATCCCGCGGCCACATCATCCAGCACAATCCCCAATCCTCCGTGCAGCCTGCGATCCAGGAACCCGGCAGGAAAGGGCTTCAGGATATCGAAGAACCGGAACACAAAAAAGGCAATTCCAATATCCTGCCAGGAGACCTGAATGAAGATGGTGGCTGCCAGGAAACCGGCCACCTCATCGATAACTACCTGAGATGGATCATTTGTCTCAAGGAGAGATTCAGCACGCCCGGATACCAAGACTGCCAGGGCCACAAAAAAGAGAAAAAAAGTGATTTTAAATGCCAGGGGCCAATGCCGCAGGGCCAGCACAAGCGGTACGGCTCCCATGGTACCAAAGGTACCTGAAGCAAATGGAATGAGGCCGATACCGAACCAGGTGGCGAGAACAAACGCGGCTTTGCCGACGATATCGTTTTTTTTGGACCGCGTCCTCTTTGTCAAAATAGCAGAAATCCTTTTTTGCTTCAAGTTCGGAGAGTTCCTGCGTTTTCCAATTACGTCCGCTCCTTCAGGGAAGAAGGGTGTGACGTCTCGCATAATTGCGTGTTGAGGCCCGAGACCCAGGAATATACTTCCCGGAGGGCAAGGCCTTTTGTTTGGGCTACCTCCCTGCAGGATTCG
>QMLQ01000124.1 GCA_003646815.1 Deltaproteobacteria bacterium
AAATACCAGCGTCGCTTCGCTCCGATTTCCTGGACGGAATGTTTCGGAATGACTGGTCGATTACTTTCGGAACAGCTGGTCGGAATAAATCGGAACAGGTGGACGATTTCGTCGGAATAGGCATCAGACCTGCAGAGCTTCTGAATATCAAAGAAGGAGATTTTGATCTGAGCTTGGGAGTTGTGTTTATACCTCATCCGAAGGAAAAAAGGCCTAAGACGGTTCCATTGCTTGAGGAAGATGTGGAACTTGTGAGGTCATTTCCAAGGAGCTTTCCCGAACTATATTTCTTTCGGCATATCTCGTCAATGAGTGGAGTGAAACCCGGTCAACGGTTTGGGAAAAAATATTTTTATAAATGGTGGAAAAGAGCGTGTCACAATCTTGGCGTTCAAGGTGTCGATCTTTATGGAGGGACACGTCACAGTTCTGCTCGGGCTCTGAGAAAATTTCGGAGCCATGAAGAGATCAAAAGGGCTACCATGCACTCGACGAACAAGGCCTTTGAAAGGTACTTCCAGATCGAGCTTGAAGACATAAAAACTATATACGCTGAAACAAAAGAGGCTGCACCAAAATTGCACCACAATTTGGAGCAGCCCAAAAAGCCTAACATATTGAAAATACGGGATTAAAGTGGCGGGGACGACGAGACTCGAACTCGCGACCTCCGGCGTGACAGGCCGGCGTTCTAACCAGAACTGAACTACGTCCCCGCAATTACATTGTTGACCACCTGGTCAGAGGTGGGTACTTCAAAGAAACTCGAACCGGCGATTCTTCCGCCCAAAAAAGCAAGGTCACGGTGGTAGGCGGAACGGGATTTGAACCCGTGACCCCCGGCTTGTAAGGCCGATGCTCTCCCGCTGAGCTATCCGCCTACAATTGAGATAGCTAAGCTATCAACACAGACCGGGCATGTCAAGACAATTTGTTCTGTCAATGGGCCAGCATTTCTGTCGCGGGCCGAGTAATTTCCGCAGCAGGCTTGGTAACGGAAAAAGGCGCGCATTGGTCTTCGGGTGCGAAGAGTTCTTCCCCTTCCTCCAGGATGAGCGCATGGGTGAGCACTTCATCCATATGTTCCACCAGAACAAGTTCAACCTTTTTGAGAATTTTCTTTGGTATCTCTTCTATATCTTTCTTGTTTTCAAGCGGAAGCAATACCTTGCTGACACCGCCGCGGTGCGCGGCCAGAATTTTCTCTTTCAGGCCTCCTATGGGCAGTACCCGGCCCCGGAGGGTGATTTCTCCGGTCATGGCAATGTCGCGGTTCACCGGTTTTCTGGTCAATGCGGAAACAATGGACGTTGCCAGGGTGATGCCGGCTGATGGACCGTCCTTCGGAATGGCACCTTCGGGTACATGGATATGGATATCCACTTTTTCATAAAAATTTTCAGGGAGCTTCAATCGGCTTGCCCTTGAGCGCACATAGCTGAGAGCAGCCTGGGCAGATTCCTGCATGACATCGCCAAGTTTGCCGGTGAGGACGAGGTTGCCTTTGCCCGGCATAACTGTTGCTTCAGTCTGAAGGAGTTCTCCACCCACTTCGGTCCACGCCAGCCCGGTGGTAAGCCCGATCCTGTCTTTTTCCTCGGTGCGGCCGTAACGGAATTTCGGCACACCCAGGTACTTTTGGATTGACTGGGATGTAATATGGATCCTGGTTTCTTTTCCGTTTCTGACCACTTCCTTGGCAACCTTCCGGCAGAGGGAAGATATCTCACGTTCCAGGTTTCTGACGCCCGCCTCTTTGGTGTACTTGCGGATGATGGTAAGGAGCGCGCCGTCGGAAAAGGTGATGTTTTCTTCCGTAAGCCCGTTTTGTTCCCTTTGCTTCCTGATCAGGAACTGCTTCGCGATGTTGAGCTTCTCCACCTCCGTGTACCCCGGCAACCGGATAATTTCCATCCTGTCCTGCAGGGGAAGGGGGATACTGTGGAGGTTGTTCGCCGTTGTAATAAACAGGATCTGCGAAAGATCATAATCCAGATCAAGGTAATGGTCGTTAAAGGCGAAATTCTGTTCAGGGTCAAGCACTTCAAGCAGGGCCGCCGAAGGATCGCCCCGAAAATCCGTGCTCATCTTATCCACCTCGTCCAGGCAAAACACGGGGTTATTAGACTTTGCTTTTTTCAGGAACTGGAGGATTTTTCCGGGAAGGGCACCGATGTATGTTCTCCGATGACCACGGATCTCGGCTTCATCCCGTACCCCGCCGAGGGAGAGTCTGACAAAATTCCGGCCGGTTGCTCGGGCCACTGATTTGGCCAGAGAAGTCTTGCCTACGCCGGGAGGGCCCACCAGGCAGAGGATGGGACCCCTGATCTTCTTGGTAAGTCGCTGAACTGCCAGGTATTCCAGAATTCTTTCTTTTGGTTTCTCAAGACCGTAGTGATCTTCATCCAGGATCTTTGCAGCCTCTTCAATATCAAGTTTTTCCTTTGTCTTTTCATACCAGGGCAGGGAAAGAATCCAATCCACGTAATTGCGCACAACAGTGGCTTCCGCTGACATGGGCGACATGAGTTTGAGTTTCTTGAATTCCTGCTTTACCCGGTTATGGGCCTCCTTGGAAAGGCGTTTGCGCTTGATCTTTTTTTCCAGCTCGTCGAGCTCGGCCTTGAAATCGTCTTTTGTCCCCATCTCTTTTTGGATGGCCCGCATCTGCTCGTTAAGATAGTAATCCTTCTGGGTCTTCTCCATCTGCTTCTTGACGCGGGTCCTCAACCGCTGTTCCAGCTTGAGGATATCGATCTCATTGCGGAGCTTCTCATAGATCCGCTCCAGGCGCCGATTGAGGTTCTGCTCTTCGAGAATCTCCTGCTTGTCAACAACTTTGAGTGCAAGATGCCCGGCAATGGTATCGGCCAAGCGCACAGGGTCCTCGATGTTGGTGACAGTTGAGACGATTTCTTCGCTGATCTTGTTGTTCAGTTTTGCATATTCTTGAAAACTGGTATTGATCGAGCGAATCAGGGCCTTGCTCTCAATGTTGATTTCATAGTCGGACGGGAGCTTCGTCACTTCAACCATGAAAAATTCGTGGTTATCCAGGAAATTTTCTATCTTTCCCCGCTCTTTTCCTTCAATCAAGGCCTTTACCGTTCCATCCGGCAGCTTGAGGAGTTGAAGCACCGTTCCCAGTGTCCCAAAATGAAAGATATCCTTGGGAGTCGGTTTGTCCACCTTGGCATCCCTTTGAGCGGAGAGAAAGATCTCCTTCTGATGGGACATGGCGTATTCCAGCGCCTTTATGGATTTGTTCCGTCCCACGAACAGGGGAACAACCACATTCGGAAACACCACAACATCCCTCAGTGGGAGGAGTGGGAAATAGTATTTGTCAATTGCGGAAAAATCCGGGGCATCTTTTTTGCTTGTTGTAAACATAATATCACGCGTATCCTGCTTGATTTTCATAAAGTAAAAGAGGCGTTTCACCCTTGGTGATAACTTCCTCGCCAACAACACATTCCCGAACATCGGGCATGGATGGAATTTCATACATGATATCCAGCATCACCGATTCGAGTATTGCTCGTAGGCCGCGGGCGCCTGATTTTCGTTCAACGGCGCTCTTGGCAACTGCCTGGAGGGCTTCATCAGTAAACTTGAGATTGACCTCTTCCAGTTCAAAGAGCTTTTTGTACTGGCTGACCAGGGCATTTTTCGGCTCGGTGAGAATCCGGACAAGGGCCTGGAGGCTCAATTCGCTCAAAGACGTTATAATGGGAATCCTGCCGATAAACTCCGGGATGAGCCCGAACCTGATGAGATCTTCAGGTTGTACTTGCGCCATGACCTCATTGACATCTATATCATCTTTTGCATGAATATCGGCCTCGAATCCCATTGCCTTGCTTCCAATGCGATTCCTAATGAGCTTATCCAGGCCATTGAATGTCCCCCCGCAGATGAAGAGGATATTGCTGGTATCCACTTTCACAAAATCCTGATGGGGATGTTTTCTCCCTCCCTTTGGCGGGATGCTGGCCATTGTCCCTTCAATGATCTTCAGGAGGGCCTGCTGGACTCCCTCGCCAGAGACGTCCCTGGTAATGGAGGGACTGTCTGACTTGCGGGCAATCTTGTCTATCTCATCAATGTACACGATCCCCTTGGACGCGGCCTCTATGTCGTAATCGGCCATCTGTACCAGGTTGAGGATAATGTTCTCCACATCTTCCCCAACATATCCGGCCTCAGTAAGGGTAGTGGCATCCGCAATGGTGAACGGCACTTTTAGAATCCGTGCAAGGGTCTGTGCAAGGAGGGTTTTTCCGCAGCCGGTAGGACCGATCAGAAGGATGTTGCTTTTCTGAATTTCAATGCCCTCCATATCCACTTTTGTATGGATCCTCTTATAGTGATTGTGGACGGCCACCGACAGGACCTTTTTGGGCCTTTCCTGCTCAACAACGTATTGGTCCAGGGCTTCCTTAATCTCGGCAGGTTTCGGCAGCTCATCGGCTTCCTGGCTGTCCTTTTCCTCGCCATATTCTTCAGCGATGATTTCATTGCACAATTGAATACATTCATCGCAGATATAGACAGAGGGTCCGGCAATGAGCTTTTTTACTTCATCCTGACTCTTTCCACAAAAGGAGCAGAGCAGGTCATCATTTGAATCATCCCTTCTTGGCATAAATCGATTCCCTTCTATTTCTCTTTCACGTTTTCCTGCATCTCTCGGGTCGTGATCACCCGGTCGATGATTCCATATTCGAGGGCCTCTTCACTGCTCATGAAAAAATCACGTTCCGTGTCGACACGGATTTTTTCAATGTCCTGTCCCGTATGTTTCGCGAGAATCTGGTTTAAGACATCCCTCATCTTGAGAATTTCCCGGGCCTGGATATCAATATCAGTTGCCTGGCCCTGGGCTCCCCCCAAGGGCTGGTGTATCATGATCCTGGAGTGAGGAAGGGCGTACCTTTTTCCTTCTGCGCCCGCGGCCAGCAGCAATGCCGCCATGCTGGTCGTCTGTCCCATGCAGATTGTTGCCACTTGCGGCTTGATGTACTGCATTGTGTCATAAATCGCGAGTCCTGCAGTAACAGAACCTCCCGGGCTGTTAATGTAAAGGTTAATATCCTTGTCAGGGTCCTCAGATTCGAGGAACAGCATTTGTGCGATGACCGTATTTGCCATGCCATCAGCTACCTGCTCCCCCATAAAGATTATTCTGTCTTTCAGAAGGCGGGAGTAGATGTCATATGCCCTCTCTCCACGACTGGACTGTTCTACAACGACTGGTATCAACATGGAATTTAGCTCGTCTCCTTTAGCTCGTCAGATTGTGTATCCGGCTTCTCATTATCGCTTTGTTTTGAAATAATTTTAGCATGCTCCACTAGGTAGTTCAATGTTTTTTCCTCCATCAGCGTTTCCCTCAATGAATCCATGAGTCCCCTTGCTTCATAATATTGTTTAATGCTTTCAACAGGCTGTCCCATAGATTGGGCAATACCGGCAATGCCCTCTGCCAGCTCTTCATCATTGACGCCGATATCTTCGCGGTTGGCAATTTCGCCAAGGATCAACATTTCCTTTACCCGTTTCTCAGCGTCTTCACGGAAATCCTGCCGTAATTTTTCTTCGGAAAGGCCTGCCTTTTCGAGGCTGGATCCACTTCTCATGAGGTTTTCCCGCACCCTGTTAAGGGCATTATCAATTTCCGCGTTGACGAGAACTTCGGGAAGATCAAACTCAGTCTTTTCGGCTATTTTCTGGATCAGCCGCCTCTTCAGGTCTGTCTCAACCCTTTTCTCTTCTTCAGCGGTAACCATTTCCCGCACCCGGTTTTCAAGGGTCTTGATATCCTGGAACTCTTCGCCAAAGTTCTTGGCAAATTCATCATCCAGTTCAGGAAGCACCATCTCCTTCACATCATGAATCTGGAAGGTGAAATGCACCTTTTTCCCGGCGAGCTTTTCGTGGTAATAGGTCTCTTCAAAGTCAACATCAACTTCGCCTTTGTCACCTTTTTTCAAGCCGATAAGGGCGCTTTCGAAGTCAGTGTTGAAATCGCCGCTTCCCACATGCAGCATGAAATTATTTGCTTTGATTCCCTCTATGGGCGAGCCGTCTTCAAACGCTTCATATTCAAGAACAGCATAGTCCCCGTCCTTGACCGGGCGGTCCTCTTCAAGGGCATTCAACTTGCCGTGAGCCTTCCGTATCTGTTCAAGGCGGTCGCGCACCTTTTCATCGGACACAGCAGCTTCTTCTTTTTCGATTTCAAGTTCCAGGTAATCAGCTACCTGGATTTCGGGGCGCACTTCCATGATGGCAGAATAGGTAAAGGCTTTCCCTGCCGTCAGGGTCTCTTTCTCCAGCAAAGGGGTTCCCAGCGGAATCATATCAGTTTCCTGAAGTGCCTTTGGAAAGGTATCGCTGATGATATCCCTTGTGACATCCTCATGAACCTGCTCCCCGAAATAGCGTTCCAGAATTTTTTTGGGTGCCTTGCCCGGGCGAAATCCCGGGATCTTCGCTTTCTTGCCGACCTTCTTATAGGCGGCCTGCAACATGTTATCCACTTCCGTAGAGTCAATTTCTACAACAAGTTTTTTCTTAACCGGGCTGATTTCTTCTACGTTGGTTTTCATATCCTTCCTCAATTCTCACTGGTACCTGGCAAACTCTGCCCTGATTTTCAGATCTTTCTCCCGGGCGACCATATGTTTTGGGGCAGAATATTCAGCAGCGATATCAAAGGGAAGTATTCTGCAAAAAAAATGCCGTCTTTGAAAGGCGGATGATTTTTCTTCTCATTCCCGGTCGATTTTAGAAGAATCCAAAGGGCAACAACGGTACGTTGCCAGTTAATATAGTTATGGAAAAATTAATTTCAAGCCGCTTGTTTGTTATTGATGCTACAGTATCATGAAATCTCTCCGGTCAAAGCCGGACCTCCTTTCTTTTCCGCTTCTCCGATCCGGGCCGATAACGCAGACAGGCATGCCATCGACCGTATTCAGGGGAGCGGAAGCGGTCGACCCCTTTCCTTTTTTCGTCAGCGTGTGGGAATAGACGGTCCTGACGGCGCTCAAGGCTTGAGCGCCGTCCAAAATCATCGCTGATAAATATTCTTACAACGTGTCGGCTCATTACATCTTGAGGTTACCGGATCCAGGCACAAGAAATCTTTTTGACCTATATGTTTTAAGATGGGCTATTGACGAATGTCAAATCCTTTTCGCAGCCGTCTGTCCTGGGAGTTGAAAATAGTTGCGCAATCCTGTTTCAGTGTAAGCGGGAGAGGAAAGGTCACTCATTTTTCTTTTGTTCCGTTTGGAAAAGTATTGTATAGTCGTTTCCATCTCATATTGCGAGGCCCATCATATGAAAAAAGCATTCCTCTTACTTGCCGCTGCCCTGGTTATTTCTGCACTGCTTTTCTCGCCGGCATATGCCGCTGACAGGTTCAAGATAACGCGGGTATACGACGGGGATACGGTGCAGGCCGAGGCCCCCGGTGTAGTCATCTATATCATGCTTGTGGGTATTGATGCCCCTGAGGTAGGCAACCAGGTACACAAGGAGGGGCAGCCCTATGGAAAAGAGGCGAGAGATTTTCTGAGCAGGATGATCCTGAATAAAACTGTCGAAGTGGTGGGTTATGGAGTCGCTCCATATCCCCACGACAATATCATTGGAGTTATCTATCTGCAGGGGAAGAATATCAACCTGGAAATGGTAAAAAAAGGATTCGCTGAAGTGCAGGAAACAAATCTCCCGAAGGGGCTGGACATTCGTCCCTACGTGGAAGCTGAAAAGGCAGCCAGGAGCAGCAAAAAAGGGATGTGGAGCCTCGGATCCAGGTACATGAGTCCCCGGGCGTGGCGAGTCAAACACATGGGCGCTCAGAATGAAGTGGAATGCAAGTAGTGCGAAAGATCCTGAGAATCGTCATAGATGGCGATGGACAGCTGCCATCTTACCGCCAAAATATTGTCAGGGCATGGTTGATAGAGTGAAATGATCTTTATTGCCCATGGAATACCTGGCCTGCCGGTGTGGTGCGAGAGGGGGGACTCGAACCCCCACGCCCGAAGGTACTGGATCCTAAATCCAGCGCGTCTACCAGTTCCGCCACTCTCGCATTGAGTGCACCACTCTATGGCTCATATGATTTCTTTTTTTGTTTCCCATGTCAAGGGGCAATGCTTCTGGAAGAATGCTCCTCATACTGATCAGAGAACCGTTTTATCAGACCTTCATCAGCGAAGCTATAATAGCGGTTATTTCCGATGACAATATGGTCCAGGACCTGGATCAGGAGGAGCTTGGCGGCCCAGATGAGGTCCCTGGTTAGCCTGCGGTCTTCCGGGGAAGGGGCGGGGTCACCCGAGGGGTGATTATGCACAAAGACGAGTGCCGCGGCCTTGTATTCAAGGGCCAGCGTTATGATCTCTCTGGGATAAACGGCACTGCCGGTAAGACTTCCAACAAAGACGTCTTTATCTGCCAGCAACTGATTTTTGCGGTCAAGAAAAAGAACCTTGAACACCTCTCGCTTGAGATCCCTCATAGAATGGAACAGGTAGTCAAATACCGCCTTTGAAGACCCGAAAAAGGGTTTTTGTTTTGCACGATCGCGCAGGTATCTTCCCGCCACCTGGTGTATGAGCCCCATGTAGAGGGCGTTTTTTGGGCCGATCCCGTTTATCTGGACAAGTTTATCGCGCGGCGCCGAAAGCACTTGGGAAAGGCTCCCAAACCGATGTATCGCTTCCCGGGCCGCCGCCTTTACATCTTTCCGGGGAGTCCCCAGCGTGAGGAGAAACTCCACCACTTCCTCATCGGTAAATCGGTCAAGCCCGCCCTCTTCAAATCTCTTGCGCAGTCGTTCCCGATGTCCTTTTCCTTTTTCCTGCCAGCCAGTTTTTTCCATTGCTGATGATGCTCCAATTCTGCGG
>QMLQ01000398.1 GCA_003646815.1 Deltaproteobacteria bacterium
TACAAATCTTTTTGAGAATGATTCTTTTTTAACTTTTGTAAAAATACAAATGAACATTCCGCAAGGCAAATATAAATTTGACTTTACCCTGTTCCCGCTGTAGCTTTGCGGGAACAGGAAACCCTGAGCACAGGAGGCAAAAGGTACGATGAATCCCTTGGTGCGCTCTGAAATCGAGCTCAAGTTCCCGCTGGAGAATCCCTCGAAGATCAGGAAACAGCTCATTGATCTCGGTTTCATCTCCCAGGGGCGGGTTTTCGAGTTCAATCTGGTGTTCGATACTCCCCGAAATACTCTCGCCAAAAGCGGCTGTCTGCTGCGACTGCGCCGCGATAAAACAGTGAAGCTTACCTATAAGGAACCCCCGCCGCAGGAATCCGCACTCAACCACCGGTTCAAGGTGAAAACCGAGACCGAGCTCGAAGTGAGCGATTTCGACTCGATGCGGCACATCCTGCACAGGCTCGGGTTCACCCGGGAAAGAATCTATGAAAAATACCGGGAGCACTTAATCCGGGATGACGGGGTCTCGGCTGAAATCGACCACCTGCCTTACCTGGGAGACTTCCTCGAACTGGAGGCAATACCGGAAAAAATCGAGGAGGTAGCTGTTGCTCTCGGCTTGAACCCTGCCCGAGGATTGCGGGAAAACTACTTTCAGCTTTTTGCCGGGTATTGCAAAAAAGAAGGCCTGGAAATCACCGATCTGGTCTTTAAAGATAACACTACCGGCTGAGAAACTGTTGAACCAAATCTGTTGAAAATCCTCCGAACCAAAGCCGGAATAACAAGTTGCAAAGAGTAAGTTTTTATTTGTATATTCAATTAGAGCTTGTTTGATTGTTAACTGTATCCTGGTTTTCATCCTCGCTGTTTGGGTTTTCAACGGATTGATGCGGCTTAGAGGAGGCTTTCGGCCTTAGTTATCGGACTTGAAAAACCAGGATACAGAGTGCTCAATCTAAGGCCGGGTTGTTTTAACCATGGAACTGGGAACGATCAAAATAATCCTGATCATAATTGTGGGTATGCTCTATTTCTTTCTGATCAGCACCCTTAACAGCAAGCTCAAACGCGGGAGCAGAGCCGCCCAGTTCAAGGTTGGAGGCAGGGGCCGGCATTTAGAGTTGCGCAAGGATGAAAGCCGGGAGGACCGTCATAAACGCAGGGAGGTATCCCTGCGGGGCGGCCGGATGTGGAAAAGAAGGTTTTAGAGCAGGTAGATCCACGGTTTAAGTTTGTTGATTTTCCACCTGTATTCTGCTTTCAGACCGGTGAGAGGAAAAAAGCGGATTTAACACTTGGATCCTACGACTTCGGGTGTTAGGTCCGCTTTTTTTATATTATTTTCTTTCAGTTCATTTTTCAGCCGAAGCTGTAGCTTACCCCGAAACCTCCCTGGGGATTTTTCCAATTGACATAGTCCCGGCAAACCACCCGGCAGGTTCCGCATTCGAGACAGTTCTCATAGTTTACTATGCATTCCCCGGTTTCGGGGTGTTCCTCGTAAACATTGGCCGGACAGATGAAAGTAATCGGCCGGTCAGGATATTTCTTGAAACCTTCCTGATCCACCTCTATATGGCTTGTTTTATCGATCTTGCGCTTAACCAGCCCCAGTTTGTCATCCAGTGACAGAGTGGGGGTGTCTTTGATTATACTTTCAATGTTCGGCTCGTTCATAACATTGCTCCTCTAGCAGCCCACATATCCCGCAAGAAAGCAGCCAGCTTTATATTTTTACGGAAGTTGCGCAAAACCTCTTTGCGCACCTGCTTCTTGGGTGTCTCGCTCACTGTGAAATAATCCACCAACAGTTCGATAAAGAGATCCGGATATTTGTTGAGGACCTGCTTGTGTCTTTTGAGAAAGCCGATCACATGACGGAAGTGGAACATGTCTTTTAAAACGAAAGAATCCTCCAGCTTGTTGCGGTAAGCCGAGAGAGTGGCTTTTGAGAAATCGCTCTTTTCCTTGGCCTCGATCACAGTTTCAGCAGCGAACAGCCCGCTGGCCATGGCCAGGTTTGTCACCTCGTGGTACAGGCTGGGATTGATAAGCCCCGCAGCGTCGCCAACCAGAATCAGCCCGTCATCGACCATCTCCGGCAGCTCATCATAACTTTCTTCCGGGATCATATGGGCTGAATACTCCACAATCTCCCCGCCGCGCACCAGGGGCCGCACCCGCGGGTGTGATTTGAAATGTTCGAGCAGATCATTGGGGGAGATCTTCTTTTCCAGGAAGTCTTCCAGGTGGCAGCCCACGCCTACCGAGATACTGTCCCGGTTGGTATAGATAAAGCCCGAGCCGAGCATTCCCTTGACCGCTTCGCCGAAATACTCTAAAGCCACGCCCTGGTCTGCTTCCAGGTGAAAGCGGTCCTCCACCACTTCCTGGGGCAGCTTGATGATTTCCTTTACCGAGAGCACGCGGTTAGCAGGTTTTATCGGCTGGCGGAGTCCCGATTTCTCAGCCAGCAGGCTGTTGGCCCCTTCGGCGCAGATCACCACATCCGCAAACAGCTCATCCTGTTCGCCGCCTTCACCCCGGGCCAAA
>QMLQ01000399.1 GCA_003646815.1 Deltaproteobacteria bacterium
AGATCGATTTCACCCTGCAAGGGCAAGAACTTGAAATAGACCGAAGGATATTGGAAGGTATGAAAGACCCCCTGGTCCACCTGCTTCGCAATGCAGTGGATCACGGGATAGGATCACCAGAGGATCGGCTCGAACAGGGCAAGGAGGCCAGCGGTCACATCAAACTCATGGTTTCAAGGACCGAAGACCAGAAGCTTGAACTTCTCCTGGCAGATGACGGAAAAGGGATACCTACAGACCTCTTGAAACAGAAGGCAGTGGAAAACGGCATCATCACATCCGATGAAGCGGAGGCAATGGACCACAAAGAGGCCCTTTCCCTTATTTTCAGGACCGGTCTCTCCCTGAGTCCCATGGTCACCAAGCTCTCCGGGAGGGGACTGGGCATGGATATTGTCCAGAAGAAGGTCCAGGAAATGGGTGGCATGATAGACGTGGAGAGTTCGCCGGGAAAAGGGACCTGTTTCAGGATCAAATTGCCTGTGACCATGGCAACATTCAGGGGAATCCTCGTCAAAGTTTCCGACAACCTCTTTGTCCTGCCGAGTTCTCACGTGGAACGTGTTCTGCTGGTAACAGAGGAGGATATCAAAACCATTGAGAACCGGCCCACCATCTCTGTTGATGAGCGCGTTATCTGTTTGGTCGACCTGGCTCGCATGATGAATCTTCCCTCTACAGGGAAAGACAATAACCCAGGTGATGCAGTAATGGTCATCCTGGGTTTCGGGGAAGGCCGTATAGCCGTCAGAGTCGATGAGGTCCTGAAAGAACAGGAAGTCCTGGTAAAGGGTCTTGGCAAACAACTGGTGCGCGTCCCCTATCTCTCCGGAGCTACTATTCTTGGATCCGGACAGCTGGTGCCGGTTCTCAACGTGGCCGATCTGTTCAGGAATCCTTCAGAAAGGCAGGAGGAATCCTCCGCTGAAGCAGGAAAACCCCGACCGAACGGGGAGAAATCCATCCTGGTGGTGGATGATTCTATCACCTCCAGGATGCTCCTCAAGAATATCCTCGAAGTGGCCGGCTACCGGGTGAAAACAGTGGTGGACGGCCGTGAAGCCTATGCCACCCTGAAAACAGATTCGTTCGACCTCATCGTCTCGGACGTGGAAATGCCCCGGATGAACGGGTTTGAACTTACCTCCGCCATCCGTTCCGATGAGGAGATGAAAGAGATACCGGTGGTGCTGGTGACAAGCCTGGATTCCAGGGAAGACAGGGAACGGGGCATTGATGTTGGTGCCAATGCCTATATCGTCAAGAGCCGTTTTGATCAGGATGATTTACTGGGACTGATAAAGCGTTTTGTGTAACCCGGATTTCTCGCTCATCCCGGCATGGGCGGGACCATGAAGGACTCTGTATCATGAAAAAAGTACTGATCGTGGATGATTCCCTTACCGCCCGCGAATATCTCAGCTACCTTATTGATCAGGATGAGACGCTGGAAGTGGCGGGAACGGCAAAGGACGGGGTGGAGGCTGTTGAACAGGTCCTAAAACTTCATCCTGACGTGGTCCTGATGTACATTCAAATGCCGAGGATGGACGGCCTTGAGGCGACCCGGCAAATCATGACAACGATGCCGGTTCCCATCGTCATCATTAGCGCCCACCTGAATAATGATAAAATGGACTATACCTTCAAGGCCATGGAGCAAGGTGCGGTGTGCGCAGTTGAAAAGCCCAAGGGGCTGGGGCATCCGGATGCAGAAAAAATGGCCAGAAAACTTCTCATGTACGTCAGCGCCATGGCCGAAATCAAGGTGGTCCGAAGGAGATCTGCGCTTGCGGATGCTGCTCACCCCTCCCAAGACAACCCTGCGCCCGAAGGTGCTGCTTCCAAGAAATTCAAGGTCATAGCCATAGGCGCTTCAACAGGCGGGCCCCAGGCACTGAAGGCCATACTTCCCCGGCTTCAGGGGAATTTTTCCCTCCCTATCCTGGTGGTCCAGCACATCACCGACGGATTCCTGGAAGGCTTTGTTTCCTGGCTGCGCAAGGAGACCTCATTGCCTGTTCACGTGGCAGAGCAGGGTGAACGCCCCCTTGACGGCCACATTTACTTCGCCCCCTGCGGCTATCATATGACAGTGAAAACTGAGGGGATAATCGTGCTGAGCGATGCTCCCCCAGAATACAATGTCAAGCCGGCGGCCGCACGCCTTTTCAGGAGTGTGGCCCAGTGTTTTGGAGACAGGGCTGTTGGCATACTCCTTACCGGTATGGGAAAAGACGGAGCAGCGGAACTCAAATTCATGAGGGACAGGGACGGCCTGACCATTGCCCAGGACAGGGAAAGTTCCCTGGTGCACGGTATGCCGGGCGAGGCAATCAAACTGGGCGCAGCACGGCACATTATGAATCCTTCTCAAATCGTCAGGTTCCTGAACGGTCTCTGCTCCGCCACAGGATCTGTAATAAATACCATGGAAACCGGAGGCAAGATTAATGGGAATTAAAGGAGATAAGAGAAATACATTGATCCTTATCGTGGAGGACAGCCTGACACAACTCACTAAACTGGAACAGTTGCTGGAAGGATCCGGATACA
>QMLQ01000400.1 GCA_003646815.1 Deltaproteobacteria bacterium
GACTCCAGACTCGAAATCACTTTTCCTTCCATACGGGATCCCGCTTTTCCAGGAAGGCGTTGACCCCCTCTTTGGCGTCTTCGGTGATACAGAGGGCCGCGAATTTTTCATTGGAATATTCAAGGGCCTTGGAGAATTCCATATCGCACATCCCATAATAGGTCTGTTTCCCCATCTGGAGGGCGATGGGACTTTTGGCTGCAAGTTTTTTGGCCAGGTCCATGGCGGCACTGTCAAGCTCGTCTTCGGGGACAACCTTGTTCACAAGCCCCCATCGCTCAGCGGTGCGGGCGTCGATCAGATCGCCGGTAAGCAGCATCTCCAGACACCGTTTTCTGCCCAGGGATCTGGACATGGGCACGGCCGGGCCCATGCAGAAAAGGCCCACATTGATCGCCGTGGCGCCGATTTTTATCCCTTCGGAAACCACAGCAAGGTCGCAGGCTGCGATCAGTCCCGCGCCGTTGGCCACGGCGAACCCCTTGGCGCAGGCAATAACCGGTTTTTTCATGTAGGAAATCACCATGTTCATCTGTTCCATCTGGCTGACCCACTGGTAATATTCGCGCTGGGATTTCCCGAAAAATTCAGAAATGTCAATGCCCGCAGAAAAGGCTTTGCCTTCACCTTTGATGATAACAACCCTCGTCTCCTGGTTGTTATCCAGCTCGATAAGGGCACGGTTCAATTCCTGCCCGAGTTCCGTGCTGAAGGTATTCAACTGCTCCGGGCGATTCAGAGTAATGACGCCCACGTGGTCCACGTGATCAATCAGGATTGTGTTGTAGGTCATGATGCGCTCCTTGTTTTTTATGTGAGCTTTACAATTGCTTCCATTTCGATTCTGCCGCCCTTGGGCAGCGCCGCGGCCTGGACCACAGCCCGTGCCGGGAGGACGCCTTTAAAATACTGTGCATAAACCTCGTTGACCGCCCCGAAATCCCCCATGTCGGCAAGATAGAGGGTGGTCTTGACCACTTTGTCCAGGTCCCCGCCGGCAGATTGGGCAATGGCCTTGACATTCCTGATTACCTGGCGGGTCATGGCGGTAATATCTCCATCTATGAATTCTCCGCTCTTGGGGTCCAGGGCTAGCTGGCCGGAAATAAATAGGAAATCACCTGCAACAACCCCCTGGGAATAGGGCCCGATGGCCGCCGGGGCCTCTTTCGTTGATACCGCTTTTACCGATTGTTTTTCCATGGTTGTTTCCTCCATCACCCAGAAGGCAAGAGTTGCCCCGGGGCTGTTTATTATTATCTCTTTACCGTGAAAATCCCCCCGGCGGCGGCCGAATATGCGGGCTCAATTTTCATATCCGGAGGTGGCTGGGCTTATTTTGGTCCAGCCATGCTGGTTTAGGAATCCAGGTATTTCCTTGGAAGCCTGCGGGACATGCGGGTGACAATCTCATAGGAAATGGTGCCGGCCCGCTCTGCTATTTCGTCGGCAGATATTTCTTGGGCTCCCTGCCGCCCCAGGAACACCACTTCATCACCCACAGCAGCTTCCCCCAGGTCGGTCAAGTCCACCATGAACTGGTCCATGCAGATTCTGCCGGCGATAGGGCAGCGGGTTCCTCTCACCAGCACCTGCCCATTGTTCGAAAGGGCCCTGGGAATACCGTCTGCATATCCCATGGGCACGGTGCCGATGAGAGATTTCCGCCCCGTGGTAAAGGTACACCCGTAGCTCAGTGGAGTGCCTGCAGGAACCCGCTTCACATGTACGAGTTTTGCCTTGACCTGCATGGCCGGGTGCAATTCTATTTTCGGATTGACCGCCATTTCAGCGTCAGGATACAGGCCGTAAAGAGAGATCCCGATCCGCACCAGGTCCAGATGCATGGATGGAAAGTTGATGGTTGCAGCACTGTTGGCCAAATGCCTGATGGGGATATGAATTCCCCTTTCTTCCAGGGTGGAAAGGAAATCCTGGAATCGAGTAAATTGGATCTCCGCAAAATTGCTTTGCAGGTTGTCGGCCCATGCCTGGTGGCTGTAAATCCCTTCGAGTGTTAAAAAGGGTAGTGTTGTGATTTTTTCAATTTCCTCCACCGCTGCTTTTCCCGGCAGAAAGCCGATTCGTCCCATACCGGTGTCCACTTTCAGGTGGAGAGGAGCGGATTTTTCTGTTTTCCCGGCAATGCTGTTGAGCACGACGGCCTGTGCGTGGTTGTATATGGTAAGCGTAAGTCCGTATTCCAGGGCCAAGCGAAAATCTTCCTCCGGTGTGTAGCCCAGTATCAGCAAGGGTTCATCAGCACCGTTTTCCCTAAGTTCCACGCCTTCTTGTACGAGGGCCACGCCGAAACACCTGACCCCTTCTTTCCTCAACGCGTTAGCAACCTCCAGGGCGCCATGACCATATGCGTCGGCCTTGATAATTCCCATTATCTCGGCCTCTCCTGAAATGATGCGGCGAAAGGCGCTTATATTCCGCTTTATGGCCGTCAGGCTGATCTCAATCCACGCAGGTCTCACTTCAATCCTCGGTTTTCAGCGCTGTCTTCACCCGGAGACAGCCGGCTCTATAACACCCATTTCCTGCCCCAC
>QMLQ01000401.1 GCA_003646815.1 Deltaproteobacteria bacterium
GCCCCGTGCCCAAGCCGGGTAAGTATAAACTCATTTAAGAAGATCAGGTGAAAGATATCGATAAACCAGTTTCATCACGGTGCTCCAGGCGCAAAACCGAAACCTCAGGCAACCCCCCTCTTTTTCACTAAGAGCGAATTTCCTCAACCTTATCACCGGGGGAAGCGGCACAGAATGCCATAAACAAAAAAGCCGGTAATTATTGAAATTACCGGCTTTAATATGGGGTGAGCGACGGGATTCGAACCCGCGGCCACATGGGCCACAACCATGTGCTCTGCCAACTGAGCTACGCCCACCACAGTTTATTTTTCAGTGTGGAAAGATAAAGAAGCTCTCTTTTACTGTCAAGAATGGAGTTGGCCGCCGGAAACCTCAATTCTTCCAAGGCGGGATCGGTTTTATTTTTCAATAACCGGGTTTTTCGCTGACCGGGGCACTCTCCTCAGTACTTCAAGAGGATCCCCTTTCCGGATCATACCTCCTCTGGTCACTCGGGCGAAAATACCCTCCCGCGGCATGATACAATCCCCGGCCTGTTCATAAATACTGCACCTGTTGTGGCATTCCTTGCCGATCTGGGTTATTTCCAGTTCCGCTTCTCCAATCCGGATGAGGTCCCCGATTTTCAAAGATTGCAGGTCCAACCCTTCGGTAAGGATGTTCTCGGCAAAACTCCCGGGGGCTAGATCCAGGCCCCTTTGACGCATCTTTTCCACGCTTTCGGCTGAGAGCAAACTCACCTGACGTTTCCACCTGCCGGAATGGGCATCCCCCTGGATACCCCAATCTGGAAAGAGCCTCGCCGAATCGACCTCTTTTTTCCGCCGGCCCCTTTTCCTGCTGATACAAATAGCTGCAATTTTAGGCTCAGATCCATCCATGCCGCGTTTATAATCCACGAGAAAAATTCCGCTATGGAAAACCGGTGTGTGGATTTTTGACTCGTCCGTTCTCCAGCTATTAGATTCTTAGGCCTTTCCCTGTCCCCTGTCTCAGCCGCCCAGCTGTCGCATGCTGCGGCCTCCCTTTGCGCCTACAGCCTCAAAAGCCCGATGGCCGGCGGGTTTGTTTTTGAGGCCCGTGCGGATAATCCGCTCAAGCTCCGCATCCGAAGCGCCTGATCGCAGCGGTTCTGCCAAATCGATTTCGAGCTGATGGTGAAGGCACAACTTGAGGCAGCCATCCGCTGTGAGACGTAACCGGTTACGATTGCGGCAGAACTGGTCCGAAAGCGGGGCGATGAAACCGATGGTTCCCCTGAATCCTTTGATACGATATTCCCTGGCCACATCGGGCGCGTGCAAATCCCTTTCCAGAGGAATCAGAGTATATTTGCGCTCGATGAGCTTACGCACCTGGCGGCAGGAGACAAAATCCTCGTATCGCCAGAGGTTGGAGTCAAACGGCATATATTCGATAAAGCGGACATTGAGCGGCCGCGCACGGGCGAGCTCCACAAAATCAAGTATTTCATCCTCATTAAAGCCCTTGACTATGACCGTGTTCAGCTTGAGCGGGGAAAAACCGGCCTCAATAGCCGCCTCCAGATTCTGCCTCACCCTGTGGTAATGGTTGTGGAGGGTGATCTTTTCGAAGCGCTCCGGCCTCAGGGTGTCCAGGCTCACATTCAGAAGACTCAAGCCGGCCTCCTTTAAAGCTCGAAGGCGCTCCTGCAAAAGAACGCCATTGGTGGTCAAGCCCAGGGTCTTGATACCGGGGATAATTGCCAGTTCAGCCACCAGGTGCTCGATATCCTCTCTCAATAGCGGCTCACCGCCGGTGAGGCGCACCTTGTTTACGCCCATCCCGGCCAGAAGGCGCACCAGGCGCAGAATCTCGGCAAAACTGAGCAATCTTCCTTGCGCCTTTTCCCCTTGAGCAGGATCCGGCAGCGGCGGGATCGAACGCGGCCGGAAAAAATCCCCGGGAAAGAGCTTGGATGGGATGTAATCTCTTTTCTATCGAGAGGTTGGAATTACAAAAAGAGACTTCATGCTTGCCAGCTCTTAAGCACTTTTCATCCAGAAGTTCAGCAAAAGCTTGGCAAGCGGCGTTTGCTTTCTTGAATTTTCCCAAAGCAATGCTCGCCGGTTGGGTCTTGATCCCAAATCTTAAACCCCGTCGGCTATGAAATCGAAGATGGTGGTTACCTGCTCGGGCGACAGTTCATTGGTTGTCTCAACAGAAGCCACCCTTCTTCGGCCTCATTCTCTCTCCAGTGATTTCGGGCTTACGGTGATTCTTCCTCGAAACCCCGGGCACTCAGGCCGGGGAAAAGCTTATTTGATCCGGCGCTTTGCGCTGGCAATCTTTCGCTGCAAGCTTTTCTGCTCCAGGGCCTTTCGCTGCTGGATGTGGCGCTGGCGGTATTCTGCTGCACGCTCTTTGCCGATTATCTTCTGCAGGGCCAGTATAACCCGGCTCACTTGGGCGCGATGAGTGAGGATGGTTTCGGGGTCTTTGGTATAATGGGTCAGATCTTTGACAACTGTATCCGGAATATCCCCCAGTTCCTTGGCCTGGGCAATCAACCGGGCC
>QMLQ01000125.1 GCA_003646815.1 Deltaproteobacteria bacterium
AAGGAATTCAAGAAAACGAGCATGGAATACTTTTAGTAACTTATAAGCAAACTTGTGTTCAAAACGAGCCAGAATTTCTTTTGCGATGCTTTGAATGTCAAATTCCAAAATCCAAATGGCAAACAAATGCCAAATTGACGAGAAGTCAGCCTCCTCTTGAGTTGCTCCGTCGCGTATTGCCGCAGTAAGCAGGACGCCACCATCTGTTTTGCCCTTGAGACATTTGGGTTTCACTTGACATTTGAGCTTTGAGATTTGTCATTTCTGGTTTATCTGGATTAGGGAGAAGGGAAACAGGCTGAAGATTGAAAGAAAAAAGGACAACATCATGAAAACGAAATCGCAGGAGCTTTTTAAAAAAGCGAAAAGGTATATCCCCGGGGGCGTCAACAGCCCGGTAAGGGCCGGAAAGGCTGTGGGCATTGACCCACCGTTCATCGCCAGGGCCCAAGGCTGCACCCTTTGGGATGCGGACGGGAATCCCTACATAGACTATGTTTCTTCCTGGGGCCCCATGATCCTGGGACATGCTCACCCGGATGTTATCAACGCCCTTACCAATGCCATCCAGCGGGGGACCAGTTACGGTGCTCCCACAGAACTGGAAGTGGAGATGGCGGAACTCATCGTGACAATGGTGCCGTCCATTGATCGTGTCCGAATGGTAAATTCGGGCACCGAAGCCACCATGAGTGCGATCCGCCTTGCTCGAGGCATCACCGGACGAAACAAGATCATCAAATTTGACGGCTGCTACCATGGCCACGGGGACAGCCTCCTGGTAGAAGCTGGATCGGGAGTCGCGACCTTCGGTATTCCAGGAAGTCCTGGTGTTCCCGAGGATCTTGCAAGACAGACCATCTCTCTGCCGTTTAACAACCTGGCTGCCGTGGAAGAGACCTTCCAGCGATTCGGCGATGACATTGCCGCGCTGATCGTGGAACCTGTGCCGGGGAACATGGGTGTGGTGGTGCCTCAACCCAATTTCCTCCGTGGTCTCCGGGATCTCACGAGGAGTTACCGGAGTATTCTCATCTTTGATGAAGTAATCACCGGTTTTCGCCTCTCCAGAGGCGGTGCGCAGGAATACTTTAACATTACCCCTGACCTCACCTGCCTGGGCAAGATCATCGGTGGCGGCCTCCCGGTGGGCGCATTTGGCGGAAAACGTGACCTCATGGCCAGGCTGGCACCTGATGGCGATGTTTATCAGGCCGGGACACTTTCCGGAAACCCGTTGGCAATGGCTGCAGGCCTCGCTACCCTTCGCATCCTGAACCAGCCCGATGTTTACAGTACACTGGAGCAGCGTTCCAACATGTTCTTCAGCGGGCTTAAATCGGCCGCCCAGGAGGCCGGTATTCCCGTCATGATCAACCGGGTAGAATCCATGGGTTCGCTTTTCTTTTGTGATTCCCCAGTCACCGATTTTGCCGGTGCCAAAAAGAGTGACGCTGGTATGTTCAAAAGATACTACACCAGCATGCTGGAACAGGGCGTATACCTGGCCCCTTCACCGTTTGAGGCCACTTTTCTGTCCCTTGCACACACGGAAGAGGTGATAGGAAAAACCCTTGATTTTGCTGCAAAGGCTTTTCGTTCACACTTGTGAAAAATCTATTGACTTTGCGCGAGAGGCTGTGTTAGACACAACGTGTTTTTTCTTGTTGGGAGAGGATTCACCTGGCTACGCCCACGGAGTTGAAAAACAACCTCCGGGGAAAATCCCCAGGCTCCCATCAAGAAGGGTGCTCACTTACCTCAATGGATAAAGACCTCAAAAAGACCATCAAGGACCTCGGGTACTTGAGCACCGTGGGTATGGCTATGGCCATATCCATTGCCATCGGTGCCATCGGTGGATATTACATGGATCGTTGGCTGGGATCAAAACCGTGGTTTGCCCTTATCGGGCTGGGGGTGGGTATAGCCGCGGCTTTCAGAAATTTATTTACCCTTTACAAAAAGGCAAAAAAATTCTAACGGTTTCTCATGGACTGGACAAAAGCTTTTCGAATTCTGAAAATACTGAACTGGACAATACTCTTTGTCCTGTCCTCCATCAGTTTCATGTTCATGGGAAATACTTTTACCACGGGAGTCATTCTAGGAGGATTCCTGATCATTGCCAATTTCAACGTCCTGCAGCGTACCATTACAAAAGCCTTCGGCAAGGATGGTGTTTTCGGGGCCAACTCGGGAGCAATCGTTGGAAAATACTATCTGCGCCTTGCGATCCTGGGAATTCTCATATACCTGCTGATCCGGCAGGGATGGGTCAACCCCGTGGGCCTGGCCGTCGGCCTCTCTGTCGTGGTCTTCAGCATTGTTATATTTGGTGTGCAAATGGTTTTTTCGAAATCATCGGGGGAGGTAGCATAGTCTATGGAAGAACACAGCTTTCTGTTCTTGGATAAACTTTTCGAGGCCGTCGGCCTCGGCCACTTTGGTCATGCATACAGCCACGTCACGCATTCCTGGCTGGTGATGCTCATCATGGTTGGTGCATCTATCCTTTTTGTGAAAGGAGTCCAACTGGTGCCCAGGAAGGGCCAGAATATCTTCGAGGTAGTCGTTGAAGGGCTTGAAAATTTCATGGTGGAAATTACCGGTCCTGAAGGAAAATTTTTCTTCCCGTTTATCGCCACCATTTTTCTCTTTATTCTTTTGTGCAATCTCATCGGGAAAATACCCGGGTTCACTTCACCGACAGCCAATTACAACACCACCCTTTCCATGGCCATCCTGACATTTCTTTACACGCACTATATCGGTATCAAATGCCACGGGATCAAGTATATTAAACACTTTATGGGCCCCGTGTGGTGGCTCGCCCCTCTCATGTTTCCCATAGAACTCATAGGACATCTGGCGCGGGTTCTTTCCCTCAGTATTCGGCTCTTCGGGAATATCTTTGGAGAGGAAATGGTGTTCGGTATTGTTGTTACCCTGGCAGGTCTTTATCTTGCACCCCTGCCGCTCCTGTTCCTGGGGCTTCTGGTAAGTCTTATCCAGGCCCTGGTCTTCATGTTGCTTGCCATTATGTATTTCGTTGGGGCCATGGAAGAGGCCCATTAGAAATAGATTTGATTTAGGAAGAAGGTCAAAAAAAACAGCAAAGGAGGTTCAAATGAGGAAAACACGTTTGATTGGAAGTTTAACCGCAATACTCGTACTGGGAATGGCTTCAATGGCATTGGCTGGCCAGGGTTCACCTGAGGCTCAGGCAGCAGGGGTATGGATCTTTTTCGGGATCGCCATAGCCTGCGGATTCGGAATCGGTGTTGCCGCCATGGGAACCGGCATCGGTATGGGGAATGCCATTAACGGCGCTCTCCAGGGCACTGCCCGGAACCCGGAAGCAGGTGGCAAGATCATGACCACCATGATTATTGGTCTGGCCCTGATCGAGTCCCTCTGTATCTATGCCCTGGTGATCTGTTTCATCATGGTCTTCAAGATTCCTGATTTCGCCAGTATTATTGACAAACTTTTCTAGAAAGCAATACCTGTGGAGGACCCGGGAATGGGTCCTCCCTTTTTTGAGTGGTTATGTGCAAAAATTCACAACCTTTTTTTTCCGATGCGCGTTTTTCTGTAAGTTCTTGGTAAGATCTCCTGCATCACCCATATGCCACTATGACCAAGGCACCTAAAATCCCGGAACCAACCATCGAACGTCTTGCCATCTACGCAAGGCCCCTTGAGGAACTTGTCAAGGCAAAGATTGAAGTTATTTCGTCTGAGAAACTTGCTCAAATGTGTGATGTCAACCCGGCACAGGTGAGAAAAGACCTTGCTTTCTTTGGGGAATTCGGTGTGAGGGGGGTCGGGTACAATGTTGAGGACCTTCTCCGGTCCATCAAGAAAATACTCTGTTCGGACAGGACATGGACCATTTGCATTGTGGGAATGGGGAACCTTGGAATGGCCCTCGTGGACAATGACAACTTCAAGAAAAGAAATTACAAGTTTGTTGCGGCCTTTGATTCCAATCCGGAGATGATCGGCCGGCGGCTCTCCTGTGGGCTCACCGTCCAGCCATTTGACGACATTGAAAAAACGGTTCAGACTCTCGGTATTGAAATAGGGATTGTCGCAACCCGCCCCCTTGATGCCCAGCAGGCAGCCGACCTTCTCATGGACGCAGGAGTGAAGGCTGTCCTGAACTTTGCTCCCACCCATTTGCGCACCCCTGAGTGTTGTATTGTGAAAAACGTTGATTTTACCGTGAAACTTGAAAACCTGGTGTACCACCTGGAAAAACTTTAGGGCCAGCCCACATTTCTCACGGGCCTTCGTAGCGAGGTGGTGGAGAGCCCCATGGGTACAAGGCGCGCGAAGAAAAATGGATGAAGCCGTACAAAAACAGTGCTGAGTTCTGAGTTTCCTCCTTGTTCAATGGCGTTTCGTTTTCATACTTCGCACTCGGTACTTTGGGCTTCGCACTGGTTTTTGGCGAAGTCATTTTTCAAGCGCAACGCAGGAGCCATGGGGCTCTCCGCTGCCCCAGTAGATTGGCCGTGAGAAATGCAGGCTAGAGTTCTTCGGGAGTAAAGGCAACCACTTCGTCAATGGTTCTGCTGTCTGAAAAAATCATGGCAAGCCGATCAATTCCCAAAGCGATGCCTCCCGCCTCAGGCATCAATCCAAGAGCTTCCAGGAATTTTTCCGGAACAGGATATGCTTCCTTCCCCAGTTTCTTTCTCTCTGCTCTTTCGTGCTGAAAACGCTTTCGCTGCTCTACCGCGTCCGTCAATTCTGAAAAGGCATTTGCCAATTCAACTCCCCCCATAT
This sequence comes from Deltaproteobacteria bacterium, assembly GCA_003646815.1. Classification (GTDB taxonomy): domain Bacteria; phylum Desulfobacterota; class DSM-4660; order Desulfatiglandales; family Desulfatiglandaceae; genus B46-G9. Next base: position 4,798 of record QMLQ01000125.1, read on the forward strand.
AGAGTTCGAAACGCTCGGCCACGCTCCTGTCACTCGGCTTTAATCGTGACAGGGCAGCCATTGAAGCAGGATAATCGTAGAGGAAAGTCGGTTTCCCAATTCCCAGGTGAGGCTCAATCTCCTCAAGCATGCACGCATCAAAGCATCCCCTTTCCATGGCCTCATCCAGCGACAGATCAGCATACCGCTCAAACGCCTCATGAACCGTTATTCTTTCCCACGGCCCCTCTAAGTCGAGAATTTTTCCCTGGTATTTGACTGTCGGTGAACGGTTTAATTCCCCGGCCACCGCCTGCAGCAACGCTTCACACTCATACATAAAATCCTCGTATCCCGCATGGGTACGATACCATTCAAGGATCGTAAATTCAGGAAGGTGGAGTTCGCCTCGCTCACCCTGTCGAAAACATTTGCACATTTGGAATATTCGTTCATACCCTGCGGCGAGGAGCCTTTTCATGCAAAGCTCAGGAGAGGTATGGAGATACATGGGGGGCGCTTCAACAGCGTCAATATGGAGTTCCGGTGCGGGTGCAGGGATCAGAACAGGAGTCTCAACTTCCACGTAGCCCCGCCGCACAAAAAAATCCCTGATGGCCTGCACCATCAGGGCTCGTATCCGGAGATTCTTTCTGCGATGAGACAATAGCCTCTCTTCGCTCTCTCCAGGCCTATTCTTTGACCCTGGTGACATATTCCCCGGTGCGGGTGTCCACGGTTATCTTTTCACCTTCATTCACAAAAGGCGGGACGCGAAGGCTGTATCCGGTCTCCAAGGTGACAGGCTTGGTATCGCCGGCGACCGAATCACCTTTTGCCCAGGGATCGGCCTGGGTGACGGTCAGGTCGACAAAGTTAGGAAGGGTGATCCCGATTGCCCGGTCACCAAAAAAGAGAATTTCCACCTCCAGGTTGTCAATAAGATAATGCTTCGCCTCACCCACCTGGTCCTCAGAAAGAAACGTCTGTTCATAGTTTTCCATATCCATGAAGCAGAACTCATTGTCCTGGGCATAGAGGAACTGCATCTTGCGTTCCTCAAGGTTCGCTGGTTTAAAGGTCTCAACGGAACGGTAAGTCTGATCAAACATCACGCCGTTTATCATGTTTTTCAGCTTACATTTGTAAAGGGCCTGCCCTTTCCCCGGCTTGGAAAATTGAAAATCAACGATGATATACGGGTCTCCATCAATTTCAATCTTGAGACCTCTCCTCAAATCACTTGCGCTGTACATGTGGTCCCTCCGGTATGTGTCTTTGACCGGCTCCTGCAAACCGAGCGGTCTTCTTCGTGAAAGATTAATTTACTCACGAAGTCCCACCCGGGTCAAGGGAAAAGACATTATGCATCTGACATGAACGCTTCCGCCTTTGTCTTCATCCAGGTTATCCATGATGCAATATTCGCGATCCTGGCATCCAGCATGAGCGCGTGGAATTCTTCCCTGGTCTGTCTTCTTCTTTGCGCCAGCGATTCTTTCAAGGTACCAAGGACCCCTATCTGGGACTGAACAAGCTCTTGCCCTCCTTCCATACCGAGATCCTTGATAAAAAACAGTTTCGCAAGGAATTCCACCCGCAAATCACGTACATGTTCCGTGGGAGAAAAGAGCCATTGATCAAAAGCCTTCTTTCCTTTCGACGTCAGGGAAAAGACTCTCCTCGAAGGCCGTGTCTCCTGTACTTCAACAAAAGATCTGAGCCATCCCCGGCCCTCAAGCCTTTTCAGCAACGCGTACAGTTGGCTTGTGCTCACATACCAGGTGGAACCGAGGCAAGCTTCAAAAAACTGGAGTATTTCGTACCCATGCTTCGATCCACTTCTGAGCGCGCCGAGCAGGGCATATTCTGTAGCGGGTCTGGTTTTCATTATTGACACCCAATGACTTATCCAGCGGCACTGCATCTCATTGCATAATACCACACCTCAAGAGCAAAATTGCGGCCTGTGGCAGTACCTGTGGAAAGCAATGCATGGCTCTTCAAGAATTTCTGTCCCTTGTATCATAATCTGCCCGAATACTTTTCAATTTTATGATCAGATAGACTTCCTGGCCTTTCATAAGCCTCATGGCCGCGAAAGCCTGTGAGGGAAGTTCCGCCAAGATATTTGTGGTTTCCACATTTACCCGCAATCTGACCACCTCTGACAGTATCTTAATATCCGAAATGATGCCTTTGAATCGGTTCACCTCCGGCCCAGGAGGTTTGAATAAAGAGACATAGACGTCTCGCGGAGAAAATGCGATACGTTTTAGCTTTTCCCCTTCCTTTGCCATCACAATGGGAATCCCGCAACAGAGGACCTCCATTAATCCATGCCCGAGTTCATGCTCATGCTCACATTCCATAATATTCGGAGTCCCGATATATTGTGCCACCTTTTCGTTGCGGGGGTAAAAAAAGATCTCATGGGGCATACCCGCCTGCTCAATCCTACCGTCAAACAGAACCGCGATCCTGTCGGCAACTTCTTCTGCTTCGTAAAGGTTGTGGGTCACATAGATAGTCGTAATGCCAATGGATTGCTGTATCCGTTTCAACTCCAACCGAAGGTATTTTGCAGTCTGTAAATCCATGCTGCTCAAAGGTTCATCCAACAGCAAAATATTCGGGGAAGGTGCCAGGGCACGTGCCAGGGCAAGCCGTTGTTTTTCACCACCGCTCAGTTTAGACGGATAGGAATGAGCCAAATGTTTTATTCTCACCAAGTCAAGCATTTCATGGACGCGTTTTTCAATTCTCTGTTTCGGCCATCCGTGGGCCTTCAGGCCATAGCCGACATTAGAAGCAACATCAAGATGGGGAAATAGAACAAGATCCTGAAACAAGTAGCCCACACCTCTTCCCTGTGGAGGGACATTGTCTACCGGACAATCATTGATGGCGACCGAGCCTTCATATTCAGTCAGGCCCGCAATAATATTGAGCAATGTACTCTTTCCGGCCCCGTTTGGCCCCAGAAGCACCAGTAGTTCACCGGAAGCCACCTCCAAATTTACCCCACGGCAGGCATAATTACCAATATTCATGAGCTTAATAGACGACATACTGCGCCCATTGGGAGGTCAGTTTGCGTTCGAGATAGCCGAAGAATTTTTCGAAAAGGAGGCACATCAAAGAAAGGACAATAAGGCATACTATGATAATGTCTATTCGCATAAGGCTTTCGGCCCTCATGAGGAGTGCCCCGATTCCGGTGGGAATGGCCACCATCTCTGCCGCAATGATCACTCTCCAGGCCATGCCTGCTTCGAGCCTGAATCCGGTAAAAATGGCAGGCAACCCCAAAGGCAAAGCAACTGTACACAAAATTCTGAAATCTGAGGCACCCAGTGTCCTGGCTACCTGAAAATACTTCTTATCCACATTTCGGACACCAGTTGTGGTATTATAACATATGGGAAAAAAAGAGCAGATGAATATGATTGCGATGGGAAGGGTATCATTTATCCCGATCCACAGAATGAGGAGGGGAAGCCAACCCAGGGCGGGAATAGGATAAAAAATGCTAATTATCGGACTAAAGGCCCTATTCAGAGCCTCCTGCCACCCCATCACTACGCCGATCACCAAGCCCGCTGCTGATCCGCTGCAAAATCCAATCAATACTCGTATAAGGCTTCTCAAAAAATGAACGGTGAGAACCCCACTGGCAGTCAATTGATAGGACTCCTTCATAACAATGGTAAATGGAGGAAAGTTGAAATGTCCCGGAATCAGGCCCAATCTTGCGACAAATTCCCATACAAGGAGAAATACAATAACCGGCACCGTTCCCCATCCGATCCTGGCTCTTCTGAACAAATTCATTTTACAAACCTCAGGTCCAGGATACCTTCTGCTTTAAACCCTTTTTTTATGTATCCAAGCTTTACTACGTAATCTATCATCTCTTGAACGCTGTCTGGATCAATTATGTTCCGATATTCCAGACGTTTCATAGACTTCTCCAAAGTTCTTGGGGTCATTGTCAGTTTCGGTATCATATTCCCCTTGCCTATCAATTTCTCACCCTCAAT
>QMLQ01000402.1 GCA_003646815.1 Deltaproteobacteria bacterium
ATACGACCGCAAGCTGGATACCACGGATGTTATCTACATGCGTTCAATGACCAATGCTGAGTATGTGCTGGGCAAAGTGCTGGGAGTGCTCGCGGTGTTCTCGGGGCTCAATTTGCTGGTAGTGGGCCTGGCCTTTGTGTTCAACATCTTTTTTGCCGAGGCGCCCCTGGTGGCCGAGGTTTATCTTTGGTATCCGCTGCTGGTGAGTCTTCCCACCCTGATTTTCATTTTCGGCCTGACTTTCCTCCTGATGATTATCACTAGGAGCCAGGCGGTCACCTTTGTCCTGGTTCTGGGCTATATCGCTCTCACCCTGTTCTTTCTCAGCAGCAGGTTCCATTATCTTTTCGATTACATGGCCTTCAGGCTGCCGTTGATCTATTCGGATTTTGTAGGCTTTGGTGAGCTTTCCACCATTGTCATCCACCGCGGTATCTACTTTTTCCTCGGCGCCGGTTTTGTTTTCGCCACAATTCTTCTGCTTCGGCGCTTGCCCCAGTCGCCTCTGATGAATCGGATGGCCCTGGTGCTGGCGGTATCTTGCATCGCTGCGGGTGTGATGCTGGCCCAAACCTATCTGGCCCGCCTGGCCGAGGGCAGACACCTGCGGGCCAGGATGATGTCATTGAACAGCCGGATAAAAGAGACACCAGTAGTCTCTGTAACCTCATGCCGCCTGGATCTGACTCATCTGGGCCGGGAGATCGAGGTGAAGGCCAGCTTGAGCTTTACCAACAACAACTCGAGTCCTCTGGAGCGCTATCTGTTCAGCCTCAATCCGGGACTTGAGCTCGAGAGGGTTACCCGCAACGGCCGCGATGTGCCGTATAGGCGCGAGCTTCACATTCTGAGCGTGGAGCCGCCTGAGGCTCTCCAGCCGGGAGGGCTTGATTCATTGACCGTGCTCTACCGCGGCACCATAAACGAAGAGGCGTGTTATCCGGACATCGACGAACAAACCCGGGAACAGGGCCGCCGGCTCTTTCTTTACAATATCGGCAAGCGCTACGCTTTCATCACCCCCGCATATGTTCTGCTCACCCCGGAGGACCTTTGGTACCCGGAACCCGGGATACCCAGGGGCGCGGCCTATCCTGAAGAGAAAATTATGGATTTTATCCGCTTCAGCCTCAGGGTGAGAACCACCCAAGGCCTGAGAGCGGTTTCCCAGGGAGCGGTAGAAGAAACTCACCCCGGGGAATTCGTTTTCAGCCCGGAGGTGCCCTTATCCCGGCTTTCGCTGGCCATAGGACCCTATGAGGCTCGCTCGCTGAGTGTGGACAGCCTGGAGTACAACCTCTATATCCTGAAAGGCCACGACTACTTTTCGAAGTATTTCACCGAGGTGCTGGATACTCTCCCCAGCCTGATCCGTACAGCCCGCACCCAGTTCGAAAGCAGGCTCCAGTTGAGCTACCCCTATCGCCGCCTGTCGCTGGTGGAGGTACCCATCCAGTTTTGCGCCTATCCCCGCATCTGGACTCTGGGCACCGAAACCGTGCAGCCGGAGCAGGTGCTGCTGCCCGAAAAGGGGGTAACCCTGCAAGCCGGGGATTTCAAGACATTCACCTACTTTGCCAACCTCCGATTGCAGAGAGGCCGGGGCACGGTTACACCTGAAGAGATAAAAAGGTTTCTCTTCCGCAGGTTTGTCGATAGGACCTTTCTGGGAACAGCCACAGCTTCCCGGGGATTCCGGGCCTTGTTCAGGAGGCAAGCCAGACCCTTTTCCTTGATGAGTCTTATCTTTCTGGCGATCCCGGAGGATGCATCCGGTTATTCGCTGTTCCCGCTCTATTATACCTATGTGCGCCATTTTGCCTCGGATAAATGGCCGGTTTTCAATACGGCGATGGAGTTTTACCTCATCGGCAGAGTGGAGAATGAGATCCCTGCATTCCTCAGATTTTTCACCGGATTGAGCGGCCAGGAGCTGGCGAATTTCGCTCTGATGAAGCAATCGCTGGCTGAAATCCTGGCCGATCCGGAACACAGGGAGGAGATTCCCGATGTGTTGAGACTGAAATGCGCCTATCTTTTCGCGCTCATGCAAAGCGAACTGGAGAAGGAAAGCTTTGAAAGGTTTTTGAATGCCTACCTTGACTCATCTCTTTTTACCACCAGGGATGCGGAAGATTTTCTTGCCGAGTTGCGCAGGGATTTCGGGCTGGATCTCGAACCTTATCTCGACTCATGGCTCCATGAAAAAAAGCTTCCTGCATTTATAATCACCGGAGTGAGAGCTTATGAGATCCTGGAACAAGAGCGCACGCGCTACCAGGTGGTTTTCAAAGTCTCCAACCCGGAGCCGGCGGATGGCCTCATTGAGGTGAAATTCAGAACTGCCGGCAGGGGCTTTGGAGCACGGGGCGACAGGCGGTTTGTTGCATTTGCCGGCGGCCCCCCGGAGCCTGAGGGTGAACGGATCATCCGGCTCAAGGCCGGTCAGAGCAAGGAAATCGGTATAGTCCTGGATAATGCGCCCCGCGTGATGACTATCAACACTTTCATCTCCCAAAACCTGCCCTCG
>QMLQ01000126.1 GCA_003646815.1 Deltaproteobacteria bacterium
CACCTATGAGAAACTTGAGGACGTGCTTCCCATGGTTGTGAAAAAAGACGGCAGACGGGAGCCCTTCAACCGTGAAAAGATAATCGCCGGAATTCGCAAGGCGTGTCAGAAACGGCCCATTAGTGTTACAAAAATAGAAGAATTTGTGGACAGTCTCGAGTTGTATTTTCAGGACCTCGGGAAAAAGGAGATTGCCTGCTCCGAGATAGGGGAGCAAGTGATCCAGCGGCTGCGGGAGTGGGATGAAGTGGCCTATGTCCGGTTTGCCTCTGTTTACCGGCAATTCAAGGACATCAAGGAATTTATGGCCGAGCTGGAAGAAATCCTGGAAGCCAGGAAGGAGGCGGAACATTAGCTCTTTCACAATTGGCATTCTGGCGCAATGTGGTTTGGGAAAACAAAACTGCCCGAATGCAGGGTTTTATTGAAAACAGCACTATGATGCTTCAAGATAAAGTTGATAGGGGATTCATGCGGCGGGCCCTCGCCCAGGCCCGGAAGGGACTGGGGCGTACCTCACCCAATCCTGCCGTGGGAGCGGTTATTGTGCGGGATGGCAATATCCTCTCCAGGGGCTATCACCGCAGGGCAGGAGCGCCCCACGCAGAGATAGAAGCCTTGAACAAACTGGGCGGGAAGGCCCCGGGCGCAACCATGTATGTGACCCTGGAGCCATGTAATCATGTGGGCCGAACACCTCCGTGTACACAAGCGATTATCAGGAGCGGGATTCGAAGGGTCGTGATCGGAATGAGAGACCCGAACCCCGGGGTAAGAGGCGGGGGAGCACCATTCCTTGCGGAACACGATATTGAGGTGAAGCTGGGTGTGCTGGAGGCCGAATGCCGTGAGGTGAACGAGGGCTTTGTAAAACATGTGTCTACGGGAAGGCCTTTTGTGATGGTCAAGTCCGCCCAGACACTGGACGGATGGACAGCCACTGCTGGCGGCGATTCAAAGTGGATCACCAATGAGCGGTCAAGGGGTTATGTGCATGAGTTGAGAAACCAGGCTGACGCGATTATGGTGGGGGTGGGAACTATCCTTGCCGATGATCCTCAATTGACCTGCCGGTTGAAGCGGGGCACGGGAAAGGATCCCTTGCGAATCGTGATAGATACGCACTTGCGAACACCGCTGAATGCGCGGATACTGACGCAGGATTCCCCCGCAGGAACGATTCTGGTGGCAGGGCCCCGTGTAAAAAAGAGTGTCATCCTTGATTTTGAAAAAGGGAAAAACGAAGTGGTTATCTGCCCGACACAGCAGGGCAGGATTGACCTGGCGGCCCTGCTGGACATTCTGGGCAGAAGAATGATCACCAGGCTGTTCGTAGAGGGGGGGGCTGGAATTGTCGGGTCGCTTCTGCGCCGCAGGCTTGTGGACAAGTTTTATATCTTCAAGGCGCCCAAGGTCTTAGGCGGGGGAGACGGCAAGCCTATGGCCGATGGATCGGGCCCGCGGATGATGAAAAAGAGCATCTCCCTCAGGAACCTCCGGGTAAGGCGTTTTGATGATGATATCCTCGTGATAGGTTATCCGGATTACAATTTAGCTTTGAGTACATAGAACCGGATTGAAAGAATATGGAACATGAGAATGGCTTGACTCTCGATTCCGGGGGACAGTTTCCTTTTTGTCCGATCGAGTTCTCGCGATCGAAAAAAATAACAAGAAGCCTATGAACTCTATGGCTCTTCGGTAAGGATTCTGTTTCAATAAAAACCAGGTGATGCGGGAAGGGCTTGCTGAGAATGTTTACCGGTCTGATAGAGGGGAAAGGCAGGATACACTTCATGCAACGGTCCGGGGGGGACATGAGGATGACTATTTCCCCTCTGTTTCCCATGGATGACTGTACCCTGGGGGAGAGTATTTCGGTAAACGGGGTTTGCCTGACGGTCACAGCCACAGGCGCGGACGGATTCAGTGTGGATGTATCTCGGGAGACCCTTTCTCGGAGCACACTGGGTCTTTTGAAAGAGCAAGAAGAGGTGAATCTGGAGCGGGCCCTTCGACTCTCTGACCGGTTGGGAGGCCATTTGGTTGCCGGCCATGTGGACGGCGTGGGAAAGATCGCCAGAAAGGAACAGCGGGACCGTTCCTGGTTTTTCAGAATTCAGATGCAAAGAGAGCTTTCCCGCTATACTATCGAGAAAGGGTCCATCGCGATTGACGGAATCAGCCTGACTGTCAACCGATGTGGCGAAACGTTTGTTGAGGTGAATATTATCCCTGAGACGGCGCGGCAGACGACTATTCTCCATAAACGGGCTGGAGATCAGGTGAACATAGAGGTGGACCTGATTGGGAAATATGTGGAGAAGTTTTTTCGAGAAAAACAATCTCCCTCACAGGGAGAGGCATCGTCCGGGATCACCGGGGAGATGCTCACAGAATACGGGTTTGGTGAATAAAATGACAATTGCAAAAATAGAAGATGTCCTGGAAGACATGCGACAGGGCAAAATGGTAATCCTGGTTGATGACGAGGACCGGGAAAATGAAGGAGATCTTACGATTGCTGCAGAGAAGGTGACCCCCGAAGCAATCAATTTCATGGCGCGATTCGGGCGGGGGCTCATTTGTCTGGCTCTTCATCCGGAAATCGTGGAAAGATTGCAGCTTCCGCTGATGGTGTATGACAACCGCTCCCGCTTCCAGACGGCCTTCACCGTTTCCATAGAGGCGCGGTGCGGCGTCAGTACCGGCATTTCTGCGGCCGACAGGGCCCACACCGTATTGACGGCGGTGCGCGATGACGCGCGGCCCGAAGATCTTGTCCAGCCCGGGCATATTTTTCCGCTCAGGGCCCGGAGGGGAGGGGTCCTTTTCAGGACCGGACAAACAGAGGGGTCTGTGGATCTTGCCAGGCTCGCCGGATTGAAACCTGCGGCGGTGATTTGTGAGATCATGAAGGATGACGGCACCATGGCCAGGCTCCCTGACCTGGAAAAATTTGCAAAAGAGCACGACTTGAAGATCGCCTCGGTGGCGGATATTATTGAATACCGAATGCGCAATGAATCTTTTGTCCACAAGGCTGCTGAGACCGTGCTTCCGACTCCATTCGGGGAATTCAAAGCAGTGGCTTTTGTCAATGATATCGATGACTATGAGCATTTAGCCTTGGTGAAAGGCGATATCAGCCCGGAAAGAGAGGCCCTGGTGCGTGTCCATTCCGAGTGTCTTACGGGGGATGTGTTCGGTTCCTATCGGTGTGACTGCGGCGAACAGCTCAAGAAGGCAATGGAGGTCATCCAGCAGGAAGGGCTTGGAGTTCTGCTTTATCTCCAGCAGGAGGGCAGGGGGATCGGCCTTGCCAATAAATTGAAAGCGTATGCGCTCCAGGACAAGGGGTTTGATACGGTTGAGGCAAATGAAGAACTGGGATTTGCAGCCGATTTGAGAAACTATGGTGTTGGTGCGCAGATACTGGTTGCACTTGGAGTAAAGAAAATGCGCCTGCTCACCAATAATCCAAAAAAGATCGTGGGATTGGAAGGATACGGGTTGGAAGTCACCGGGAGAGTTCCTATTGAAATAGAGCCGAGGCCGGAGAACAAGAAATACCTGCTAACCAAGTGCCAGAAGCTGGGACACTTGATGAATATTATTGAAGAAAAATAGCAGCCACGGATAAAGCTGAAATGACAAATGTCCAAGCTCAAATGCCTGAATGACAAAACATATTTCGCCCAGGTTTTTGCTTCACAAGTGGGCAGAGGCGCAACGCACGGCGGTGCGAATTTCTCTTCCATCTGGTCATTTGATATTTGACACTGATTTGACATTGAGATTTTGGAATTTGATATTGAATATGATCACAAGAAAAATTTTGTGCCTATTTTGAATGCAGTTTTATCCATAAGGTATTAAAAGATGTTAGCGCAATACTATGAACACGGAGGGATGGAACATGCCAAAGGTCCTTGAAGGGAAATTATCAGCAGCAGGTTTGCGCTTTGCAGTCATTGTAAGCCGGTTTAATGACTTTATCAGCTCAAGGCTTGTAGACGGGGCGGTGGATGCACTGGTCCGACACGGAGCCGATGAAAAGGAGGTTACCCTGCTGAAGGTGCCGGGTGCCTTTGAGATACCGCTTGTGGCAAAGAAGATAGGCGAAAGCGGAAATTACGATGCAGTGATCTGTCTTGGTGCGGTGATCAGGGGGGCTACCCCCCATTTTGAATATGTAGCTGCCGAGGTTTCCAAGGGAATTGCGGCAGTCGCACTTGAAAGCAATATCCCGGTGACTTTCGGCGTGCTCACCACTGATAATTTGGAACAGGCCATTGAACGTGCAGGGTCCAAGGCGGGTAACAAGGGATATGAGGCGGCTGTAGCGGCCATGGAAATGGCAAACCTTTTTCGAGAATTGGCCTGACTCTCGCTATGACCCTAGCAGATCAATTTTATCGACTCGGTTAGAAGATCAACACATGGGGAGTCGCAGAAAAGCACGGGAATTGGCTGTTCAGGTCCTTTTCTGCCTGGAATTTCTTGAAGGAGATGTTCCGGCAGTCTTTGATCTCGTGTGCGAAAATTTTTCGAGCAGGAAAGCCCCTTGGGCCTTTGCGCGGGACCTGGTGCTTGGGACCTGTAAGAAAGTGACGGTAATTGATGAGATGATTCGCCGGTCATCCAGGAACTGGCGGCTGGAAAGGATGTCCCGGCTTGACCGTTCTATTCTCCGTCTGGCTGTTTATGAACTCCTCTATAAAGAGGACATTCCCCCAAAGGTGTCAATCGATGAGGCTGTTGACCTTGGCAAGCGATTCGGAAACGTTGAATCAGGGAAGTTTATCAATGGAATTTTGGATGATATCTACAGCTCAATGCGGGGGAAGATTACCACCCAATAATCTACAGGTCTGAAGATGCGCTGTTCCAAAAAGATTATCACCTTGGTCGTTTTGTCCGGGCCTATCCTGATTTTATTGTCATGAAACTGGACTTGCGGTTCGTGGAAGTTTCCCTGGAAGAGGTGTGGGTTGATGCTCTAGCCGCGCTGGTCTTCCAGGAACCTTATGATGCTCAAGGGTCCATTTTTACCCTTGATACCAGAACGGGCGGATATTTTTCGCTCCTGAGAGACTCAGGTTTTTTCAAGGGTTCTCTAGGCAGCACGATTTTGTTGGCCTCTGAAGGAAGAGTGAAGGCGGATAAGATCATATTAAAGGGCCTCGGGCCAAAGGGAGATTGTTCGCCGGAGACCTTTTTGAAATGCATCGAGGAACTGGGGGAGTCTCTGGTGAGACTCAAAATTTATGACGTGGCCGTCTGGATACCCTTTCCCGGAAACCTGGAAAGGGACCCGTCTGGTTTTTTCTGTGATGCATGCATCACATTGCTGCGGTCCTACGAAAAAATCTATGGAGAAACTGCAGGGTTTTATCTCAAAACGCTTTTTTCATTTCCCCGGGAGATCGCCGGTTTCCTGGAGGAAATCGCAGGAAACCTGAAAAAGTCATTTGATCACCTGGAGAGTTGTTCCGTGATACGAAGTGTTGCAGGAGATATTTGAAACCTAAAACCTGCGTGAACTGTTTTCAAAGCGGGCTAGCATCTTCGGCAAACTCGACGCTTGCAGGATTTAAATGAAAGGAGAAACAATCACGAGATCATGAAGTATCACCCTCAACAAATAGAAGAAAAGTGGCAGGAAATCTGGGCACGTGAAAAGCTGTTTAAGGTGACGGAAAACCCAGGGAAAGAAAAATATTACCTGCTGGAGATGTTCCCGTATCCTTCGGGAAAGATCCATATGGGTCATGTGCGGAATTATACCATCGGGGACGTGGTGGCGAGGTATATGAGGATGCGCGGGAAGAACGTGCTCCATCCCATGGGATGGGATGCCTTCGGTATGCCCGCTGAAAATGCGGCCATTGAAAACAAGACCCATCCGGCCAAATGGACTTACGAAAATATTGACGCCATGAAGACCCAGCTCATGCGGATGGGTTTCAGCTACGATTGGGAGCGCGAGCTGGCCACGTGCGATCCCGCCTACTACCGGTGGGAGCAACTGGTTTTTCTCAAGATGTACGAAAAAGGCCTTGCCTACAAGAAAAGGACGCACGTGAACTGGTGCGAGAAATGCCAGAGTGTGCTCGCCAATGAACAGGTGGAAAACGGATGCTGCTGGCGGCATACTGAGGACGAAGTCATCATTAAGGAAATGGACAGTTGGTTTCTGAAAATTACTGATTATGCCGAGGAGATCCTGGAGTACTGCGAGAAACTGCCGGGCTGGCCCGACAGGGTTCTGACCATGCAGCGCAACTGGATCGGGAAAAGTCTCGGGGCCATAATTCGCTTTCCTCTGGTGAAATCTGATCAGGTAATCGAGGTGTTCACTACCAGGCAGGACACCCTTTACGGCGCCACATTCCTCTGTTTTGCACCCGAGCACCCCATGGTTCGTGACTTGGTAAAAGGTCTGCCTCAAGAAAAGGACGTAACCGCCTTTATTGAAAAGACCCTGAAAATGGACAGCTATATACGGACTGCGGATTTCACTGCTAAAGAGGGGGTGTTTACCGGAAGATACTGCCTGAATCCAATGACAAATGAACAGGTCCCCATTTACGTGGCAAATTTTGTGCTGGCGGAATACGGCACCGGGGCAATAATGGCGGTTCCAACCCATGATCAGCGTGATTTTGAGTTTGCAAAGAAATACGGCCTACCCCTCAGGGTGGTAATCAGTCCCCCGGACCGGGACCTCCATGAAGATGAGATGACAGAAGCTTACGTGGAAGAAGGAATTCTGGTGAACAGCGGTCCGTTTAACGGCAAGCGAAATCTCGAGGCCCTTGATGAAATAGCCGAATACCTGGAGTCAAGAGGGCTGGGGCACAAGACCGTCAATTACCGGCTCAGGGACTGGGGAATCTCGCGGCAGCGTTACTGGGGCGCCCCTATCCCGATCGTGTATTGTGACCAGTGCGGAGTGGTTCCGGTACCCGAGGATGATCTGCCCGTTGTCCTTCCTCTGGAACTCGACATGCGCCCGAACGGGGGCTCCCCGTTGCCTTTCGAAGAATCCTTTTACAAAACGGTTTGCCCGAAGTGTGGAGGAGAGGCCAAAAGGGAAACGGATACTATGGATACCTTTGTGGAGTCTTCGTGGTACTTTGATCGGTATGCATGCCCTGACTATGCGAATGGGCCGCTTGACAAGGAGCGGGTAGACTACTGGATGCCCGTGGACCAGTATATCGGTGGTATCGAACATGCTATCCTTCACCTGCTCTATTCCAGGTTTTATACCCGCGTCCTCAGGGACTTGGGGTATCTCAATGTAAGCGAACCGTTTACCAATCTGCTCACCCAGGGAATGGTCTGCAAGGAAACCCAGGAATGTCCCAAGCACGGCTATCTTTATCCCCAGGAAGTGGAAAACGGGTGTTGCACCCGTTGCGGCTCGCGGATTATTACGGGGAAAACGGTAAAGATGTCCAAGTCCAAGAAGAACGTTGTGGACCCGCAGGCGCTTATAGATGGTTATGGTGCTGACACGGTAAGAATGTTCTGCCTTTTCGCATCCCCACCTGAGAAGGATCTTGAGTGGAGCGATCAAGGCGTGGACGGGGCATATCGTTTCCTGAACCGGGTCTGGCGACTGGTGGTTGATAATCTGGACCATATCAGGACGGTTAGCGCGTTTAAGGGAGATGGAGACCTGCCAGATGATCTTCGAAAAATTCACAGAAAAGTTCATCAAACCATCAAAAAGGTAACTTCTGACATTGAGGATCGGTTCCATTTCAATACGGCCATATCTGCGATCATGGAACTGGTGAACGAGGTTTATCAATATCTTGGACTGGAGAAGAATAGAGAGAGGTATGAGCACGCGAATCAAGTGTTGCGGGAAGCAGTTGAAACGATTATTATTCTACTGTCGCCCGTGGTCCCCCACATTGCCGAGGAACTGTGGCAAATGATCGGCCGGGAAGAGACCATCCTGAAGACGCCATGGCCTGCGCACAGAGAAGATGCATTGAGCGTTGAGAGTAAGCTGGTGGTGCTGCAGGTGAATGGAAAAGTGAGGAGCAGAATTGAAGTGCCGGTTACGTTGGGTGATGAAGATCTTGAAAAGGCGGCTCTTGCCGATGAACGGGTGCAGCGGTTTCTCGAAGGGAAGCCCGTGAAAAAGGTGATAGTGGTCAAGGGAAAACTGGTGAATGTGGTCGCATAAGAAGAGGGAAAAGTGAAGGAGCAAATGGGAAAAACCTGGCGGATGAGTGTTGCTTTTGTGGTTTTTGTCGCCCTTGGCGGGAGTTCCTGCGGCTACCACTTCCAACAAACGGGAAGACCGCACGGCCTAAAAATTAGGAGTATCGCGATACCCATGGTGAAGAGCCCGGCATCGACCCTCGGCTTCGAGGGGGCATTCACGCGGGTGATCAGGGAGGAATTCATAGATCATTCCGGCCTTGCGGTGGTCTCCAAAGAAGAGGCTGACGCAGTTTTGGAAATGCGAATTGACCGCATCACAAGTGATCCCCTTGCCTATGATGTTACCCAGAGCAATGTCCAGGGCGGGACCGTAAATTACGAGACTACCAGCAGCAGGTGGCTACGGGTGACCATGAACACACGACTTATTGATCGCGCATCGGGAAAAGTACTTTGGGAGGAGCGGGGAGAGAAAGAAAAGGCCTCGTATGCAGTGACGAGCGATCCCCTTGAAACACGATATAATCGAAGAATGGCCCTCAGAAAGATAGCGCGAACCTTCGCAAAAAAAGCTTATGCGCAGACCATGGAAAGGTTTTAATGGCGCGGGATATTCAGC
>QMLQ01000403.1 GCA_003646815.1 Deltaproteobacteria bacterium
TCGCTGCTGGTCAGCTTCACCATAGGCGAAGCAAGCACCGGCCCCACCTTGGTTGAGGTAAGCGCAACCACCCAGCGCAACGGCTTTCTCAACAGCCGGCTGGATGCCCAGGAGGGCCGGAGCTGGGTTTTCAATGTAACCGTGACCGATAACAGCGGTACAGGGCTCAACCCCGAGGCAAGCAATCTGGAGCTTTACTTCCTGCCCACCATGAAAAAGATTGAGGGAGATTTCACCCTCCAAGGCGATCAACTCACTTTCTCAGTTACCGAGGTCATCGCCACAGATGGTTCAGCCGACGGCGAATACACTCTGATCATCACCGCCGAGGACAATGACCCCATCAGCGGCACCCTATTCACCTCTGTCAGGTTCCTCAACGATACCCGCCCGCCGGATACGCTTGAGGTGGTTGCGGATTCTGCGCGGGTGAGTGTAACCCTGGCCGCTGTTGCTCCGGGCTCGGGGATCGACATCCAGACCAGCCTGATCGAGATCTCCTTCGGCGACACTCCCTTGAGCAGCAATATTGTGAGCTACACCACCGATGGAGACAGCACCCTTTTCGCTGATTTCAACCCTCCCCTGACTCAACCCGGGCTTTACCGGGTCAACATCCTGGCCGCTGACAGGGCCGGAAACCAGCAAGCCCTTTATAAAAATTTCATCGTGGGAACTCCGGAGGTGATCCGCCCGGGGATCGTCCAGGTTTCTTCCCTGTTCGGCGGGGCCACTCCAACTAGCGGCCTGACTCAGCCCCTGCGGGTGTCCGTGGAGGTCCAGGACAACAGCGGCAGCGGTATCGACTGGCAGAACAGCTCGCTCAAGCTGGTGGGTCCAGATTCGATGGAGATCACCGGAACGCTGAGCCAACAGCAGAATGTGCTCACTCTGGCCATCAGCAAGGTGCTTTCCAACAGCGGCTCTGATGACGGACTGTATACTCTCAGTGCACATATCGAGGATCTCTCCCCCTTGAGCGCACACCTGGACACAAGCTTCACTTTTATTCTGGACAACCTCGCTCCGGACACTGCCGTGGTGAGTTTCGCCCCTGATACCTCCGGGCTATCGATTACCTTGACCGATCGGCCGGCCGTGGCGGGCAGGGCCAGTTCCGGAGTGGATATCCTGAGCGCCACAGCCACGGCGGCCGACCCCACCCAAGCGCCGATCAATATCACGCTGACCCACGATGGAGACAGCACGCTGAGCATTCTTTTCACCGAGGGCAAACCCACCGCGGCCGGGATTTATACTGTTTCGGTGGTGGTGAAAGATAAAGCAGGCAACCAGCGCACCCGGAACATCAGTTTTCCGCTCAACATCAAGGGCGATGTCGTGTTTTTCCCGCCGGAGGGCTCGGTGGTGCGGGGGCCCCTGGCGCGGGTCATCGCGCGGGTGGAGGGCTCCCCGGAGCCTCTTGCTCCAGGAACAGAAGCCTTGCTGCAGGTAAGCTATCACGGCTTGCCGGTGGCTGGTTCCAGCAGCTCAGCCGGCGACAGTCTCATCTTCACTTTCGCCGATACCCTGGCCGCCGACGGCAGTGCGGATGGACGCTACGAGGTGCTCGCGGAAATGAACATTCCGGCTCTGGGGGCGGGCTCAACCAAGCGGGCTTTTTTCACGGTGGACAACACACCTCCGGATACTGTAAGTGTGGAGGTGAGTTTGAGCACGGAAGGAGTGCAGGTGGTGGCCCGATTGACCGATGGAGGCTATTATCCGGATGTGGCGGGTATTGACACGGCGGCTACGGCGGTTTTTATCGAGGATCCCCGGGGCAAGGAAATCAGCCCCAGTAGTTTGGTGTGGCTGGACCGCACTACGCTCCAGGCGTATTTCGACCCCCTGGAGGTAGCCGGGCTGCATCGTTTGAGGCTGGAGGTCGCTGACCGGGCCGGATTGACCACCACACGCAAGCTGCTTCTTATCAATACCTTCGGGTTGAGCGAGGGCCGTTCGGTGGCCTTTGTGGAGGAGGTGCCTGCCCGCACCCAAGCGCGGCTGACTTTCATCTCCGGGCGGAGCGGCAAAAGGATAACCCGGGCTCTCTTGCGGATTTTCAACCTCCGGGGAGACCTCATCCGCCGTCTGGATGTAACCGACAGAATCGATGCCCAAGGGGCCTCGGTAAGCGCCCAATGGCTGCTGGACAACGACGGCGGAAGCCTGGTCACCAATGGAATATTCATCTACTACTGGGAAATTACTTTCGATGACGGCAGCAAGGAACGGATCAAGAAGACCCTGGCGGTTGCCCGGCGCTGAAAAGCCAGGAATAAAAAGAGTTGCAATTTTTAACCGCTTATGGTACAATGGGTTGCTTTTTGAGTGAAAAAGTGAGGCCATACCTGTTTGCGCTACTGGCCGGGACGGGGCTTTGGTGGAGTTCCCTGGAGGGGGCAGGATCCTCGATCACCGCCGGAGCTTTCGCCTCCTATCCGGTCTCGGTTCGCGGCGCGGGCATGGGCGGAGTTTATACCGCGGTTTCCCACACCAGCGGGGCTCCCTATCA
>QMLQ01000404.1 GCA_003646815.1 Deltaproteobacteria bacterium
AAAATGGAACCCCACCCCTGCCCTGGGCGTTCCGCCCGAAGAAATCGCTGAGCCCTTCACTATTATGCTCTGGGGGGTCACTACTGACCGGGTGAAGGAATGGCTGGAAGGTATGGGAGAGGTAAAGGCGGAGGACGTCTCTGAGGTAAAAGGCTTTGCCTCCTCTGCCGGCGTGGCAGAAGGCCCGGCAAGGGTCCTCAAGCTCCTCAAAGACATCGTGGACCTCCAACCCGGTGAAGTCCTGGTCTGTCCCTCCACGAATCCATCGTGGGCACCGGTCTTTACAAAAATTAAGGCCGCAGTCACGGATATTGGTGGGCTTACCAGTCACGCGGCCATTGTCTGCCGGGAGTACGGGGTCCCCTCAGTTACCGGGGCGGGAATCGCCACCTCAGTCATCAAGACCGGGGATATCATCAGGGTTGACGGCGACACGGGCTCGGTTACCATAGTGAAGCGAGCCGGGTAATCGAAAGGCCTCATACGTGAACAGAGAGAAGGGGGAAATTATTGCTCCCTTCTCTTACAGCAGATCATGAGGAAGCAAGCAATGGAACTTATCCTGAATTTCAAAAACGCAGACAAAACCTCCCTTCCTCTGGTGGGGGGGAAAAACGCGAGCCTCGGGGAAATGATCAAGGCGGGAATCAGGGTGCCGCCGGGATTTGCCGTGACTACCGACAGCTACCAGACCTTTATCACAGATACCGGCATTGGTGATGCCATTTTCACACTTCTTGCGGACCTTGATGTGGATGACGTGGAAGCCCTGAACAATGCAAGCGTTTCTATCCAGAAACTCATGAACAATGCCGCCATGCCGCAACATGTTCTCGAGGCCATACAGGAGAGCTATGGGGAGCTCTGCCTGTCCTGCGGCACGGACACACTCCCGGTTGCTGTTCGATCGAGCGCCACTGCTGAAGACCTGCCAACCGCCAGTTTCGCTGGCCAGCAGGACACTTACCTCTGGATTGAGGGCGCGGACAAGGTTGTGGAGAGCGTCAAGCGATGCTGGGCCAGCCTCTATACCCCCCGGGCCATCAGCTACCGGGTGAAGAACAATTTTCCCCATGAAAAGGTGCTGATAAGTATTGGCGTACAAAAAATGGTCAACTCAAAGGCCGCCGGGGTCATGTTCACCTTGAACCCGACCAACGGTGATCCTTCAAAGGTGGTCATCGAAGGAAGCTGGGGCCTGGGGGAGACCGTGGTCTCCGGGTCCGTGACCCCGGACAAGTTTGTGGTGGACAAAGTGATCATGGAAGTGAGCGACAAGACCATTTCTTTCAAGCATATTGAATGTGTCTATAACGCCGAAAAGGGCGGAGTGATTGATGCTGATGTGGATCCCGATCGACAGAAGAAATGCTGCCTGGAGGACCGGGAAGTTATTGAACTCGTCCAGATGGCGAAACATATTGAGAAACATTACGGGCGACCCATGGATATCGAGTGGGCCATAGACCAGGATGTCCCTTTTCCGGAAAACGTCTTTATTGTCCAGGCCCGGCCTGAGACGGTCTGGAGTCAGAAAAAAAAGGAATCCGTAATCGGGAAGAAGAGCGGATACCAGCTCCTCATGGAACAGGCCATGAAGAGGATCAAAATTTCGTAGGATAGCTCATCAATCAAAGGACCAAAAACAATATCTCACACAGAGACGCAGAGGCAACAGAGTTAAAAAAATGGAAATACCTTTCTCTGGTTTTTCTGTGCCTCTAGTGAACGGAGAGAACGGGCGTGAGGCACCTTTTAGCCCGATGAGCCTGTTTTCCCATGAGACTGTCTTTGGACTGCCGCCCCTGTATATTGAGTTTTTAAGTTAATTTAATTAAGGAGGTAATGGAGTTATGAAAAGTATGAGAGATTTTATCGCCCAGGCGGAATCGGAAGGTATGCTCAAGAGGATCAAGGCTGAAGTGGACTGGAACCTGGAACTTTCCCACATTGCAAAGCTGAATGAAGAAAATCAGGGTCCTGCCATCTTGTTCGAAAATGTGAAGGATTATGATTCACCCGTCATCACCAGTGTTTGCACCACCACCCAAAGGTTGGCCATGATCATGGGTGAGCCGAGGGAATCGACCCTCGTTGACCTCATGCGGGTGTGGGTGGAAAAAAACAAGAACAAAATTCCCCCGAAATGGGTTGAGACGGGCCCATGCAAGGAAAACAAGATGACGGGCGACGAGGTTGACCTGTTTAAATTTCCCGCGCCCAAGTTTTATCCCCTTGACGGAGGCCGATTTTTCGGCACAGCCCATTTCGTGGTGACTAAGGACCCTGACACAGACTGGGTTAATATCGGGACCTACCGGTTGCAATTGCTCGACAAAAATCATCTTGGCACCCAGTTCATAAAGGGCAAGCATTCCGACATCATGCTCAAGAAATACCAGGCCATGGGCAAACCCATGCCGGTCTGCGTGGTGGTGGGATGCGATCCGCTCCTCTTTCTCATGGGTGCGGCCCGCTTTTCCGCATTTGAATCCGAATACGATTTTGCGGGCTCT
>QMLQ01000405.1 GCA_003646815.1 Deltaproteobacteria bacterium
CCACAGGCCAAAAAATGCTGCCGGCAAGCAAAACAAGACTAGCGATTACACCGGGAAAAGCTTCTTGAGCATTTTCCCATCCTTTCTACACCGGTGAGGCGATTCCACAGTGGTTTGTTTCCACTGGGCAACGGCAAGATTTCCCGCTTTAGTCTTGGATCAAATTACGGCTTCCCCAGCTCTTGTTCAAGGAGAAACCAAAAGAAACGGCCGCTATTGTCAAATGGTTAATGCCTACTCCTTCGAGACGCAAACCTCTGAATCAACCCCCAGGCAAATGCTCCCGTAAACGGCTGTTTCTGCGCTTTAACAGTCTCTGCAATGTAAACTAAGGGCTTTTTTGCTTATTCGTGCAGATGAAAACATAAATGTCTTTACGGCCGGAGGTCTGCTTGATTATTTTTTTACTGGAATGTTTCAGCCCGAGGCACTGTCCCTCAGGTTATCATGGGATTTTTACCAAAACATGTAAAGATATAGAAGTTGATCCACCGTGATGCTTGCCCGGGCGAACCCTTGTTCGCTGCAGGGGCCGTTTCAGTATCAGCCTGGTGCTTTCTTCCTTCTTTTATTTCCAAACCGGAGGATTACAATGAAGAGTAATCTCGCAAGAGGGAGAAACCTGGTTTCTGTTTTACTTTTCACGGTTCTGCTTCTGTTTGTTCCCTTTGGAGCCGAAGCCCGCACCAGGGCGCGCATCGAACTTGAAATACCGGACATTCCGGGTTACATCACCCTGAAATGCGATTTCCATATGCACACGGTTTTCTCAGACGGCCGGGTCTGGCCCCCCATCCGAGTCGAGGAAGCCTGGAGGGACGGGCTGGACGCTTTAGCCATCACGGATCATATCGAATACCACCCTTTCAAGGATGATGTGAAAAGAGACCTCAACCGCCCTCACCAGCTCGCTCTCCCTCTGGCGAGGGAGCTGGGATTGCTGCTTGTGAAGGGAGCCGAGATCACCAAGAAAGTTCCCCCGGGTCATTTCAACGCCTTGTTTTTGAAAGATTGTAATCCCCTGGACCGCGAAAACTACCTGGATTGTGTCGGGGCGGCTGTGGAACAGGGCGCTTTTGTGTTCTGGAACCATCCACCGTTTCGCCAAAAGGACCACAAGTCCATCTGGCACCCCGAGCATACTTTGCTCTATGAAAAAGGCTGGCTCCATGGTATAGAGGTGGTCAACGGCAGCGACTATTACCCGGAAGCCCACCGCTGGTGCCTGGAAAAAAAGCTCACCATGCTCGGCACCTCGGACATTCACACCCCGATCAGCTTTGAGTATGACCCGGACCAGGGGGACCGGAGGCCGATGACCCTGGTCTTCGCCACTGAAAAGACCGAACAAGCCCTGAAAGATGCCCTTTTCGCCCGCCGCACCGTGGTTTATGCCCGGGATTCACTCTACGGAGAAAAACGTTTCCTGGAACCTCTTTTCCATGAGTCGGTGGAGATCCTGAACCCTGAAATCGTAATCAGGGGAAAAGGAGCAACCAGCGTGCAAATCCGCAATCACTCGGATATACCTTTCTGGATCAGGGCGGATGGTGAATTGGAGGAGCTCGCCATACCCCGCAATCTCGCCCTGCCGCCGGATGCCACAGTCATACTGCGGGTGAGCGGGAAAAGCAGTGACCGTGAGGGCGAGCTGCAGCTGCACCTGCCTTACCGGGTGCAGAACCTGCGCCTTAGCCCGGAAGAGGCCTTGCCGGTGAAGCTTGCTCTCAAGGTGACTTTTATTCCTGAAAAACAAAAGAAATAAAACTTTTTTACCGGGGCCGGTCTCCTGTTGAACTTTCTTTACTTCCTGCCCACAGGCATCAGGTACAAGGGCTGTTCATTATCCTTGATATTCATAACCCTTTTAACTTTAGCGGGAGAAAAGCCTCCGACAACCACTGTGCCAAGACCAAGCGAAACCGATTGCAGATAAATGTTTTGACTGGCTGCGCCGGCCTCCATATGGACATATCCCAGGCCTCTTTCACCATATTTTCCGGTTGTCCGTTCAAAGATTGCGCAGATCACTATAACTGCAGCACCACTTTTAACACAGGACTGGCCGAGCGCTGCCTCCCCCAGTTCAGCTCTCTTATCCTCCCCGGCGATTTTAAGCAATGCATGCCCTTGAGGCTTGTATCTATAAATCCCGGCCGGAAGGCCGGTTACCTCTCCGGCAGCCAGATATACCTCGAGGGGATAAAGGGCTCCTGCAGAGGGTGTGGTCCTGAAGCCTTGCGGGCTGGTTATGCCCTGCGCCGCCCAGAGAAGTTGGGATACCTGCTCAAGGCTCAGCGGCTTGTTGGTGTATTGCCTGAGCGACCGCCTCTTCAGCAAGGCCTTCTCGATCGAGACCTCGCTTTCAAACCTGGGTTCAGGCAGTTTTACCAGTTCCCCTCCCTGGCCTCTCAAGGAATTATCTCCTATCGCCGGGAGCAGTAACAAAAACGAAAAGATTATCGCGCTTACCGTTTTTGAAATATCCACTGTTTTGAACATAATCGCCCCTTGCC
>QMLQ01000406.1 GCA_003646815.1 Deltaproteobacteria bacterium
GGGTGACTACTGTGGCATTGTTTCTGATCTGAATACCCTCCACTATAGCTTTGCCCACTATGACCACGGGGGGCAATTCATAAACGGTGTCGCGTAGTGTCTGCTCCTGCGGGTACAAGCTGGATGCTGCGGTTGCCAGGACAAAAAGTGAAATAAAGGTAGCAGTTTTAAACATTTTGACCTCGTTCGATAGTGTTACTAAAAATATAATCGTGTTACCATCTGCAAATATAACAACATTGTCTCGGCTCGGCAATAGAAAAAACTTTGCTCCCGGGAAAGGGTAAAGAGTTAAAACTCTCTATGAGGAGGTTGGTTTTCGATCTGGGGAAATGGAGCTTTTCCGGCGGCAGGTGAGAAAGAAGTGAGGGGCAATTCCAGCAGCTGGAATTGCCCCTTCACGGAAGACATCTTCCGGCAGAAGGATAGATATTTCAGAATTCGATCGGCTTATCGGGATAGGGTCCGTGCTCATCCTCGGTGAGCCGGTAGACCTCTTTCAGCAACTCCACATGGGCCGGGGTTTGTTCTATTTTCCTGCGGGCGAACATCCGTTTCTGGGTGGTGAGAGCAGCCTGCAGATTGTACTTGGTGACCGAGCCCAGGGACTGGCCCCAGTTGGTGAAAGAGGCCACATTGGTGGTGGCGTAGCCGTAGACCATGCTGCAGACCCCGATATACTTGCCGGTGAAAATCGAGGTATTGATCGCGGTCTTGGAATAATCACCGATGATGCAGCCGAGAAACTGCATGCCGGTGCTTTCCTTGGTGCCGCGGTAGACCACATTCACCTTGCCGTAGGTGTTTTTGAGGTCCGAGTTGCTGGTGCCGGCTCCGATGTTGATCCAGCTGCCGAGGTAGGCATGTCCCAGGAAGCCATGATGCTGCTTGTTGGAAAAGCTTTCAACCACGGAGGCTTCCACCTCGCCGCCGATTTTCACCGTGTTCCCGATCGAGCAGCAATCCTTGATGGCTGAATGCTCGTTCACCTTGGAGTTCCTGCCGATATACACCGGACCGATCAAAAGGGCGAAGTCATCCACCCGGGAGTTGTCATCAATGATTACGGGACCTTCGCTGGTGTCATAGCTCACAAATTTAGCAAGCTTCACATTCCGGCCCACATAGACTCCTTCCTGCACCTGCTGGTAGTTGTCCGCAAGATGCTCCAGGTTTTCCCCGATTATTTCCATGTTGTATTTCACTATTTCGTAGGGGCGGGTGACCAGGGACAGACTTAGCTCGACCCGGGGCGGATCGTCCTCCTGGAGGAAGGCGGTGATGTTTTCCGGATTCAGGTTTTCCAGTTTTACTTTGATCTCGGGAAAATAGGAGGCTGCCACCCGCTGGTCACAAACCACGCAGAAGCGTTCCTTCTTTGCGCAAGCTTTCAACAGCTTTTTCAGGTCCGCGATCCGGGGCACAGTGTTCGCATTGACAAAGAGTACTTCCGAATCGGTTACCGGCTCGTTTTTTACCTCAAGGGCGGTTGCCGGATCCAGGTAGGGGCGCACCAGATAACTTAAGGATAAGTCCATCCTTTGGAAAGCGCTCACCAGATCCAGGGCTCCCATGGTTATCTTGAACCCTGCCCGAGTCAGGCTTACAGGTCGTAAATCGCCTACAAACTGGTCTTCAAAAAGAACAACTTGCATTTTTGACTCCATGAAAAAGATTTCATAATTTTAAATTGAGCCTTGTAAAAAGAAATCGAAATTTATAAAATAATATTTTCTTATTCAACCCCTTTTTCACTTGTTTTTTTTATGAACATCTTAATGCTTACATATCAAGGTGATCTGAGCGGCAGCACCCAGTCGATGATCTTCTTGAGCGAGGGTCTTGCCAGGCGGGGGCACAGGATATTTTTCGGTTGCCGGGAAGAATCCAAAATTTACAAAGCATTAAAGGGCGGCCCGGTGAAAGTGGTGCCTATGCGTTTTGCACGTTTCGGCGGGGAAGCGGTGGAAAAAATAGCTCATCTTTGCCGGGAAGAGCAGATCCAGATTGTCAACGCGCACTCCAGCCAGGACCGTTATGCAGCGCTCAAGGCCAAGCTTCTCCATGGCTTGAAAGCCAAGGTGGTGTTCACCCGGCGCCAGATGCCGGACAGCAGCCGCCTGAGCGGGCTGCTTTCCACGCTAGGGGCTGACCGGGTGATCGCGGTAAGTAATGCCGTGGCCGAAGCCTTGATCCGACGCTGGGTCTCCGCCTCCAAAATCGAGGTGATTTACAACGGTACCCCACCTGAGAAATACAAGGCGGTGGAACAAGGCCAAGTAGAAGCTTCGCGCAAGAAGCTTCATCTGGAGCCGGGAATTCCGGTGATAGGATGCATAGCCCGCAAGAAAAGGCAGGATGTGCTGCTTGAAGCCTGTCCCTATCTGAGATCGGATGCCGTGGTTTTATTGGTGGGATTGGAGGAGACAGCTGAATGGGAAAGGCTGATCCAACGCATCAAACCCCGCCAGAGAATAATCATTCTGCCTCCCCAGGAGCGGGTGCTGCATTTCTA
>QMLQ01000407.1 GCA_003646815.1 Deltaproteobacteria bacterium
ATAAATGGGGGGATAGCTCTATGCGGGGACCCAGTTGCAAAGAGCAGGCTGTCCTGGTGCTTGCTCTGCTGTTTCTCCTAGGGGCCGGGGGCAGTCATTACAGCACCACCGGCAGGCTGCCGCCCTATTTGAAAACAGTGTATATCCCCACCTTCGAGAACCAGACGGCGGAATTCTATCTGCCGCAAATGATAACAGATCAACTCACGAATAGATTCTTGAGTGAGGCCAATCTTACTCTGGGTGATGCCGATGGAGCCGATGCAGTGCTTATCGGCAAGGTACGCAGCTACTATGAAGAGGCTGAAACTTTCGGCCGGGGAGCTGAGCTTGAGGTAAGCGGCAGAAGAGTGACCATTGTGCTGGATGTTGAGTTTGTTGATCGCGTGGAAAACAAGACTCTCTGGCAAAACCGTAATTTCTCCCGTTACGTGATTTATGAGCCGGACAAGGAAACCGAACAGCAAGCAGCCCGGCGCGTGGTGGATCTTTTGACCGATGATCTGATTTCAGCGGTTCTCCAGCAATGGTAACCCGATATATTTTGCAAGCAAAGCCCCCGAGAGCTTACCAGGCATCACAGTTGCAATGAATGCTGTGTTTTCAGTATGCTGAAAAACTTAAAAAGAGGGAACTCTTCTATTCTCGGATAATATGCTTATTAACCAAAAAATCTCTCTTCAACAAAAAACCTGCTTTATTCTTGCGTAATCAAACATCTCGATTCTGCGCTCGGCCTCGGCTTAACTGTGAGAGGTTTATCAGTGTAGATTGAGATACATTATCATATTCAAGAAGATCCGAGCTAAAAGTTTCAACCGCCGCGGTGGACCCATGCTTAACACACATGTTTTGATCCTGAACAACAGTTTTCAGCCAGTGCATGTTTGCCATGCCAGGAGGGCCCTTGTACTGGTCATGCGCGGCAAGGCGGAAGTTGTGGAATACTACGAAAATGCTTTCATCCATTCCGTTTCGCGCGCCTTTCAACTGCCCTGCGTGGTGCGGCTGCGGATTTACATCCAGCCGAATCGCCGCACGGTTGCCCTTACCCGGCGCAATATCATGCGGCGCGATGGGTACCGTTGCCAGTATTGCGGTTCCAAAGCCGAACCGCTTACCACCGACCATATCATCCCGCGCTCGATGGGGGGCGAGGACAGTTGGGAAAACCTGGTTACCGCTTGTGTGCGCTGTAACAACAAAAAAGGCAACCGTACCCTGGAGGCGGCAGGCATGACTCTGCTTTCCAAGCCCAAACGACCGGCCTTCTATTCTTTCATCAGGTTCTACCACCCCCACTCCCTCGACAAGTGGAGACCCTACCTGTTTATGGATTGAGGCTCCTCCGGAGGAAGAATCCCCCGGGAGGGGCTCCTTGACCAGAGAACACCAAAAAGATCTCTCTGGTTAAAAATACAAAGGCCGTTAAGAAGTCTTTCCGGTCCTATTTGTCGATCACTGTCTCGTCAAGGGGTCTTCCCAGTCTTTCGTATCTCCGGGCGCGGTGCCGCTCGTCACCTTCATGGATCTCCCTGGCATATTTCGCCACCACCAGGGCATGTTCCCGGGGTACCACGATCACTGCGCAGTCACCAGGCCGGGCCACTCTCAACCAGGCATCCGGAGTCCGACTGTACTGTCCATCCTTGAATTTCAGGAAACCGGTCAAGTCACCGAACGAATTCTGGCCCTGGCGCACATCGGAAGGCACGTGACGAACCGTGATGGCAAAACCCACAAAACGGTGAGTGAAATTCTCCACATCCCGCCAGAGCGGGCGGATGGAATTGTCCATCAAGCCCACATCCTGCAGGCCGATCAAATCCATGCCGTCACACACATCCGTAACCCGCAAATCCTTGAAAGCCTCCAGAATCTCCCGGCGGGCGCGTTCGCTGTCATCGAAACTTTTGTTCTGCAAAATCCTCACCCCTTCGGGCGTGGTAACTTTCTGCGCACTACTGCTTGAGGAAGCACCGAGAAAGGCAAGGCAGAAAACAATCAAAAACCTACCAAACATGGGCACCTCCTTGGAAGGCAAAAGTTGAAACCGGGATCGTGAAACCAGAAGCCAATTCTGGGGCAGGGCACCCAAAAGGCGCTTGCCTGGATGAGACTAAAAATCGGCTGTTTTCAAAAAGTTCTCTAAATGTTTTGAGCCTGATCCCCGGCTTAGCTCACAGTCCCATCAAACAGCTTTCACGCCTGATGTCAAAAGTTTCTCGAAAAGCGGCAAAGTAAAAATTTGCACGAGGAACAGTATGGCTTTACTTTAAAAAGTTCACAAGCCCCAAAGCTCCCTGCTTTCTGAACAAACATTTCTTTCGGCGGAAAGCGCTCTTGGAGAAAATAACCACACTAGCCGGCATCAGATGTGTTCGTTTTACTCCCTGGCAAAGGATTCCCCAGCTTTACCAGGGAGTGACCGTGAAAGATCCTCAAAATTCACCCGGTGCAGTAAACAAGCTTTTGAGAGCTGGATTCAAACAGGCCGGTTTCACCAAAATTC
>QMLQ01000408.1 GCA_003646815.1 Deltaproteobacteria bacterium
GGGGGTATAGCTTTCGGGGAATACCGGAAGCTGGATAACCGGCAACTCCTCAATCCAATCCGGAGAAACTTTCGTTATGAGGTCTTTTTTCAATCGCCTGGCCCGGATACCCGGATAAGTGTAAGGGTAGGCCCGAGCCAGAGTTGCAAATACCCTGCCGGCTGATGAACTGTCACCGATTGCCAGATACGACTTGCCGAGAAAAAGCATCGCCCGGCTCCAGAACCGCTCATCACGCCAATCGACTCTCTCCAGTGGGGCCAGCACATCGATCGTGCCCTGGTAATCCCCCTCAAGATAATGAATAAGCCCGGCATACCAGCTTATCCGGACCCGCTCCGCCGGGCCGGGCCCTGACTCCAGAAGAGTTCTCAATTTTTCCAGGGCCTGGGCAAAACGATCCTTTTCAAAAAGTATCAATGAGGAAAGTATCCCGGCTTCGAAGTAACAGGGTGATCCCGGATAACGCACGGCGGCGACCGAATCCACGAGGTTTACCCGCTTGAAATGCCTTGAAGCATAAGCGGAGTATCTTCTGGCCACCCGCTTGCGCCTGCTGCTTTTATACTTGCGCCAGGAATAATCGTTTTTACGGGCTATGGCCTGGCTTTTTTTCCCGCATCTGTAGTTGAACCGGGCCCTTAGGATAAGAGCTTCCTGCAGGTATGGACTTTCCGGGAAAGCTCTGCAGAAACGGGTGAAATACTTTTCGAGGAGTTCGGCCTGGCGGAAACTACGAGAGAGAGTCCACTGGGCAAAACCTCTCTCTATATTCTTGAACATCTGGATGTAGGCCAGCTCGGCTTCCTTTGACTCAGGGCAGCGACTGATCAGCTTTCTCAGCACATGGTTGCCCCCCAGCCCCAAAGCTCTACCCCAGTCCAGCATCTGCTCCGGGGAAAGCTTCATGCCCCCGGTACCATTGAGAGCATCCACCAGTCGATAAGCCAAAACCGCCTGCTTGCTCAGCGGCGCATCCCGCCAGAGAGTTTCAAAAGAGGCCTGGGCCAGTGGGTAATTTTTTTCCAGCAACAGCCTGCATCCAGCCAGCAGCAGGAGTCTTTTAGCGAAACGACTAAGGGGGTGGGCCCTCATGAAAGCCAGCGAACCGCGATAAAGTCCGGGCCCATCATTCCAGTACTCGGCCACCAGAGCGGCACTTGAGGCATAGGGTTCCACCCAGACAAATCGCTTCTTCAACTCTTCGAACTCTCTAGCTGCACGGCGATAATCGGCAAGAAAGGGGGGATCGGAACATTCCATCCTCTTGAAA
The DNA here is from genome assembly GCA_003646815.1 of Deltaproteobacteria bacterium. GTDB lineage: Bacteria > Desulfobacterota > DSM-4660 > Desulfatiglandales > Desulfatiglandaceae > B46-G9. The sequence continues at coordinate 1,274 of QMLQ01000408.1, forward strand.
CCAGGAGCTTGTTTGATCATTCTCTCGATGAACTGGTCCTCGGCATCCATGGCTCTTTGCTTCAGGGCCACGGCGCGAGCCAGTCCAGCGGTTGAGTCTGCGGTATTGGCGCCGGCGAGGCTGATCACTTCCGAGTAAATTGCCTTCCTTTGCGAAGGAGTTGCTCCAAAGCTATCCTGCAGGCGGAGCACCGGATCAACGGCGGCAAATAACTCAAGCGGAAAGAAGAAAAAGAGTAAGAGGCATTTAAGCAGATTTATTTTCAATAATCAAACCGTTATGATCGAGTTAATGAATATTGCAAAAGAAACCAGTATTTCTGCTCAATCCTCGGCCAGAACCGAAAGCATTTTTTCCAGCAAGAGGCTTGATCCAACAGCCAGAATAGTCTTGCTTTGGGCCGGATAAAAAGTGTTTCCGCTGAAATCTGTAACCTGTCCGCCGGCCTCCCGCACCAGAAGTGTACCGGCAATGGTATCCCAGGGTTTGAGATTTTCTTCCCAGAACCCGTCGAACCTCCCGGCCGCCACACATGCCAGATCATAGGCAGCTGAACCATCCCGGCGCACTGCGAAACTCAGGGCTAAAAATTTTTCGAAGCGCTTCAGGTTGCGCTTCAGCACCCCAGGCTCACGCAGCTCGTAGGGGAAGCCGGTCACCAGAAAGGCCTTATCCAGGCTAGTGACCTGCGTTGAAACCCTTATCGGACGGCCGTTGAGAAAGGCTCCACCGCCCCTGGTGGCGGTGAACATCTCCCCGGTCGCCGGCTGAAAAATAACCCCGAGCCGGGTTTCACCCTGATATTCCAGGCCGATCGAAACCGCGAAACAGGGATAGCCGTGAGCGTAATTGGTGGTACCGTCCAGAGGATCGATAACCCAGCGAAAATCGGCATTCCTCTCGGTTTCCGTCTGCTCTTCAGCCAGAAAGTCGTGATCCGGAAACTCCTCTGCTATCCTGCCCACCAGGAATTCTTCCACCCTGCGGTCCAGCTCGGTGACCATATTTATTTCTCCCTTGAGCTCCACTGCCATCCCTGCTCCCAGGTTTTCCATCAACATTGCGCCGGCCTCCCGGGCCAGAGCCTCGGCCAGGGTGAGAGCTTTCCCGATTATCTTTTCCATGTCCCCTCGCAATTAAAAGACTGCAAGTTCAGGAAGGTCATTAATATATTAGAGAAGTTGGTTTGTCAAGCGCCTCAGGGCGGCCAGACTTGCTCTTTAAGGGAAGATTCGGTA
>QMLQ01000127.1 GCA_003646815.1 Deltaproteobacteria bacterium
AATATTTTGAGCACTATTTCGTCCCCTTGTGCTTACAATGACCCCTTCATCAAGGAAGAGATCGGAGACCTTCACGGCTTGAGAAAGAAGGCCTCCAGGGTTATTTCGAAGGTCCAACACGAGTCCCTTCAAGCCCCCTTTTGTTTCCAGCTTCCGCAGTGCATCCTTCAAGTCGCGTGTGGTATGACTCTGAAAATTAGAAATCCGAACGTACCCGATCTCCGGTGTAAGTTGATGGTATCGGACGCTCTTGAGCGGGATCACATCCCGTTTGATCTTAAATGTCAGGGGCTCGTTCCGTCCTTTCCGGACAACGGTCAACTCCACTTCTGACCCTTTGGGACCGCGTATATTTTTCACCGCATCCAGAAGTGTCATGCCTTTGGTGGACTTCCCTTCTATCTTGATGATCCTGTCCCCTGCCTTCATCCCCGCTTTGTATGCGGGCGTTCCTTCAATGGGAGAAACAACCGTAAGCACATCATCCTTGATGGTAATCTCGATGCCAACGCCGGAAAAACTCCCCTTTGTCTCAGTCATGAGTTCCTGATATTCGTCTTTTGTCATAAAGGAAGAATGGGGATCAAGGCTCTTTACCATTCCTTTTATTGCTCCATAGATGAGCTTATGGGGGTCCTGGGGCTCCACATAGTTCTTTTCCACCTCCCGGAGCACCTCCGTGAAAAGCTCAATATTCTTGTACACCGAATCGGTATCCGCTTTCACCTCTTCCTGGTTTCCATGAAAGAACAGGGTGGCTGCTGCCAGCAAACATGCCAAAACGATGATCGAAAACGTTTTTCTTTTTCCGAGTTTCATTCTTTTCTCCTAAACATTTTTTCCTCTGCCGAGGAATAAGCCCCATGAAGGATATATCGTCGCAGATATACCCAACCTTAAAATTATTATTTGATTTCCCCTAAAACACAACCAAAAAAACGAGTGGGGAGTCAAGAGTTGAGAGTCCGGGGTCTCTACCCATGACTCAGAACTCATGACGCACAACTCGTGATTCACGATCTGTCACCTTGTTTTCAGCCATTTCACCGTATCCATGATAGCCTCTCCATGCCGAATTTCAAAATACAGTCGTTTCGTTCCTGTACTGTCCTGCATCCCTGCAACGCCAACCACATCACCGGTGGCCACCTGGTCACCACTTTTCTTCAACCTCTTATGCAGCTCTGCAAAGATGGTAAAAAATCGAGACCCGTGATTGATGATAACCATCTCTCCGTACCCTTTCAGTCTCCCTGAAAAAGCCACTTTTCCCGGGAAAATACACCGCACATCCCCATCACCCCTGCTTTCGATATAAATACCGCGCCGTATTCTCCCCGCTGAAACACCCAGGACCTGTCCCCCGAGAAGGACTCTTCCTTCCAGGGGCAGAGGCAGATGTCCCTTCTCCCCAACAAAGGTCGAAGGAGTATTGTTTCCCTTGTATGTGCCGGGAGTTTTCTCAAGATCCAGGAGGGTGTTATTCAAGTCCTCAGCGCCCGCCTCAAGTTCCTTTATGGCTGTTTGATAGAATTCCTTTTCCTTGTGGGTTTTCATCAAAACAATGACCTTGTCTTCGAGATCCTTTTTCAAGGCAGCAAGCCTCTTTTTCTCCCGGTCTCTTGTGGAGCGGGTCAGGGAAAGCTGTTCACGCAGCACCGCAATTTTCTTTTCCTGTTCCTCTTTTTTGGCCACCAGCGAGTCCAGAGCCCTGCGATCTTCCTGCATGATGGCTTTCAGGTACTTCACCCGAAGGCCAAACTCGTCCAGGTCCGTGGCGGTTGCCAGCATCTTCATGTACCCGCGCCTCGCGTATTTATAGAGGGTCACCAGTCTCTCCATGATTTTTTTCTCCACTTGCCGGAGGGACCTTTCAAATACCGCCTTTTCCTTTTGCAGAGAATGGATTACCGACGCACTGTGGTTGATTTCCTGCTGGATCGCGGCAAGTTGAACCCGTTTTCCCGCAACCTCCTTTTCCAGAACAGAGAGCCGGGAAAGAAGGTCTTTTTCCTTTATATCAAAGAGCTGGTACTTCTTTTTTTCCTGGGACAATTCCGTTTCAAGCCGCCGTACCTGAATGGGCGTTTGACTGTGCCCTTTGGGGAGAGATGCAGACATGCCCGGAGATGCACCTGCCAGGATCATACAGCAGGATACCATTATAAGAGAGAGGAGTGGTTTTATGCGGCGGCAAATGCGAAGAGTCATAGGCGAAAAAATCTTCCCAGCGCTATAAAACTGCCCAGTAAACCAAGCGCGACACTCACCACAAAAATGGTGAGCGTATAGCTGTTTGGGATAAATACGAAATCCAGGAGCGCAAAACCAAAGATGTCAGCCTTCTTGACCGACAGAATGAGATAACCGGAATACAGGACAAGAACGGACAACATGCCGCTCACGATTCCCTGCATAGATCCTTCAAGCAAAAACGGCGTCTTGACGAACCAATCGGTAGCCCCCACGAGCTTCATAATTTCAATCTCTTCCTGCCGCGAATAAATCGTCAGCTTTATGGTATTGGTCACGATAAAAAGCACCCCGAGGCCGAGAAGCCCCCCAATGATCAATCCCGCGAGCCGGAAAACCTTCATGAGTCCCTCAAAACGGTTCAGCCATTCTTCGCTGTACTGGACTTCGGCAACACCTGTAAATGCTTCGAGTTTTTTCCTGAGTTTTTCCGGATCTGGCTTTTCGCCTCCTGATGGATGAAACGCAACCTCAATCGAGGCAGGTAGGGGGTTTCTGGGCAACCCCTCCAGGACGCTCGCCTCTCTTCCCAGGGCGCGCTTCAAATCAATGAATGCCTGTTTTTTTGTGATCGTCCGCTCGATGTGAGCGCCGGGAATCTCCCGAATCAATGAAACCAGCTTTCCCCTCGTTCCCCGGTCAATACCGTCTTCAAGATAGATAGACATGGAAAGGGTATCGCCCCAACCGTGAATCCAGCTGTCCAGATTATAAAAAAGCAAGAGGAAGGTGCCGAAGATCAGAAACGAAATCACCATGGTACTCACCCCGACCACGTGGACCAGCCAGTTCTTCCTGACGTTTTGAATGGCCTGTCGTATAAAATATGGTGCGAGCCTCAGTTTCATTTTTCTCCGATCAATCTCCCTCGATTCAGGATAACCTGTCTCTGGGCGGTCTCCTGCAGGAGTTCTCTACTGTGCGTTGCCACAACAACGGTGGTGCCTTTCATGTGGATAGTTCGAAAGAGGAGCATTATTTCCCTGGTGAGATCAGGGTCCAGGTTTCCCGTGGGCTCATCCGCCAGCAGGACCAGGGGGTCATTTACAATAGCCCGCGCTATGGCGACGCGCTGCTGCTCACCCCCTGAAAGCTGGAGAGGATAGGATTGTTCCTTTTTGGCAAGGCCGACTGATCGAAGTGCCAGGTGTGCTTTCTTGCGGACATACGAGGGACGCTCTCCTCTCACTTCAAGCGCAAGGGCGACATTTTCAAATACGGTCCTTCCCGTCAGCAGCTTGAAGTCCTGGAACACAAATCCCACTTTTCTTCGAAGAAGATCCAGCTTCTTGCGACCGATGCGGTTCAAGTTGATCCCGTTGATCAGGATGTGGCCGCTGGTGGGCTTTTCAGCACCGAACATCAGCCGGAGAAGGGTGGTTTTCCCTGCACCGCTCGGGCCGGTGACAAAGACGAACTCCCCCTTGCGAACTCGCAGGTTGATGTCCTGGAGTGCTACATTGGCGCCGAAATTCTTGAAAAGATGAAATAACTGGATCATAGGGAAAAACCCGGGTCCAGATGGCGAGGGTTTTACCTTCCTCCCGGACGGGGCCTGGTTACTGGCGTATTAGTACAGCCTTGTTTGCCATGAGCAACAATCAACAGGCAACACGCAATTAACGCCTTTCATTAAAACACACGCACGGATATGTCAATCGTTCTGCCACCATAGTATACCTGATCTTTTTTTTCCATCAGAAAGACGCCGGCATTTCACCCAATTTGCTTCCAACCGCTTGACACCTGCACCCCCTCCGCCTATGATCATCTTCACCTCGACCAAACTTGAAGATTTTGAAACCGCTTCGAACCAACTGGTTTCTTTGAGTTCTCCACAACCTCGCAGTGTTGTCATTGCGAGCGAAGCAAAGCAATCTCCTTAAAAGCGCTGAGATTGCGTCGCCACTACCGCTCCTCACAATGACGCGAGATAGAAACTTTCGTGAGCATTCTTGTCCAAAAACGGTGTTTATGGTTGGGCAGGGGAACGGGATGTTCCCGGAGGGGCGTCATTTTGGCCCTGGAACAGGACAGTGGAAGGGGTGAAACCGGGGACCCGCCCGAAGGGCGGGGAGTCCAAGCGAAGCGCGGACAAATCCGCAGTGAGCGGAGCCAAGGATGGCGGAGCGAACGTAGCGGAGGGAATATGCCGGTCTCCTGCCCGTGAGTTCCAGATTGAGAACCTGGTTTCCAAAAGAGGATTTCCGGGGTGTAATCAGTTGAAATCAAATCATAGGATGCCCAGGAACGATTTCTTTTGGACAGCGGTGTTTTGTGAACTACCTGCGCTTATTTAAAAATTACTTTTTCAGGAGAATTCGATGGAAATACTGGATAACCTGCACGCATTCCTGTGGGACCATCCCATGGCCAACAACTGCAACACCTATTTTATCGACGGCGAAAAAAAGATACTTATCGATCCTGGACACTACCAGTTTTTCAGCCATGTGCGGGATGAGCTTTCCGCCCTCTCGTTGACCCCTGAGGACATGGACGTGGTCCTGATCACCCACGGGCACCCGGATCACATTGAAAGTATAAAGGTATTCTCCCATATGAAGGCCCTTATCGCTGTATCACAGATAGAAATGGATTTTATCCGGAAAATTGCCCCACACTACGGGCAGGCGTTGGGCGTTCCCGATTTTGAGCCGGACATTCTCCTCCAGGAAGGAGAAATGGAGATCGGGCCTGTCACACTGCAGGTTGTCCATTCGCCCGGACATTCTCCTGGTTCCGTCTGTTTCTACTGGCCGGATAAAAAAGTTCTGTTTTCCGGTGATGTCATATTCAACGGCGGGATCGGGAGGACCGATCTTCCCATGGGAAACGGAGAACAATTAAAGGCCAGCATCCGCCGGCTTGCTGCGCTCGATACGGAATATGTCCTTTCCGGACACGGAGAGCCGGTGAGCGGCAGGGAAGCGGTTAAGCGCAATTTCCAGGAAATCGAGAGTTTCTGGTTTGCGTATATCTGAAAAGGAGGAAGGCGGAAAGGGGAATTGGGAAGGCGAAAAGCTAGAGACAGGAAGGAGCGCCCATCTTCGATGGGCTTGAGGAGTATAGCAAGGAAGACAAAGGAATTTTGAGTTTTGAATGAGGGGGAAACACATTCCTCACGCCCGCTCGCATCGTTCGCTAGCCCGGGTTTCGCCGGAATGACAGCATCCCTGGGCAAAAGACTCAGATTTTTTTGCTCGAAGCGCTGACTCTTTTTCCTCTGCCGATGTGGGCAGAGGAAAAGTCTGTGTCAGTCTGCGTGGGCCTGCGGCTGATAAAATCATATCATGGGACGAAAAAAAGCAACTATTGACTTTGACCTGCGGCAGCTTGAAATATTCCGCCGCGTCGTGGAGCTGAAGAGTTTTTCCCGCGCTGCAGAGAAAGTCTTTCTCGCCCAGGCTTCAGTGAGCGAACGTATCGCCACCCTCGAGCGACTTGTGGGTATAAAGCTCCTTGATCGCCTTGGAAGGCAGGTGGTGCCCACGAAAGCAGGCGAGCTCCTGTATAAACACGCAGTTCTGCTTCTCGACATGAAGCAAACTGCTGCCCTTGAAATGGAAAATTTCCTGGGACTCAAGCAGGGGACAATCCGCATGGGGGGAAGCACCATTCCCGGCGAATACATCCTGCCGGGCGTTATCGGCAGGTTTCACGAAGAGTTCCCCGGCATATCCGTGACCATTTCAATATCCGACACGAGCGATATTGAAAAACGGGTCATTGAGGGCGAACTTGAGCTGGGAGTAGTTGGATCCAGAAGCAGGAACAGTCTTCTCCAGGTCAGAAGAATATGGCAGGATGAACTGGTGCTCGCCGTCTCTAAAGGACACCCATGGACCGCGAAAAAGGAAGTCCTGCCCGAAGAGCTCGCAAACCAACCCCTCATCTTCAGGGAAAGGGGCTCCGGGACGCTCCGGACAACCAGAGAATACCTGCAAAAAGTAATTCCCGGTGGAACCGATGGGCTCAACGTGGTCGCGCGATTCGGTTCATCAACCGCGGTCAAAGAAGGCATCAAGGCGGGCGTCGGGATATCTATTATTTCCGCCAGGGCCATCAAGACCGAACTCGACGCGGGGCTCCTGAAGGCCCTCAAGATCAAGGAGCTTTGCATGTTACGATCTTTCTATCTTATTCGCGACAAAAGAAGAATCGCTTCTCCCTCCTGCCAGGCCATGCTGGATTTTCTGACTCATGAAGATGAAACAGGACAAGATAATCATGAATGACATCATCGACTATCGCGGCGACTGCTGAAAGGCTTACCAGGACGTAAGTTTATGTCTGCGAATATTGCCGCCCGGGAAAACCTTCGAGTTTATCCTAGAACGGGAAAAGCTCGAAAACATCAGAAAAGTCATTGCCCACAACCAGGGCGAAGTGCTGGAACAGACATTTGTGGGAAGCGACGTGCAGATGAAGGTCAAAAAGTTGGACCAGAAGTAGTAAATCCATGCATGTAACACTTGTAGGCGGGGACAACGCAATCTTGGTAGCATTAGAATACGATAGCGTATTTACGGAGTTATGGATTTAGCTTCACGCAATGCTTTTCGGGCCATATCTTTGGCTTCGGGCGTGAAAAGCCAACCATCAATCATCGTACCAATCCAATCCAGATAGGCGTCTCTTGGAATATCGAATCGGGTGTGATCAATGTTCACGCCGGTTGGGGTGAATCGCCACAGTTTGTCGGCATCTTTCACAAGTTTATCGTTAAGCGAAAGTGCTTTTGACCGGGTGTCATGGCCGTTTATGATGCGTAAGATTTCTTCCGTCTTTTCTGCATCGTAATCAAGAGAAACTAATATCTCCCGAGCAATCCTTACTCCTTCCACCTCGTGAAGCCGCTGTGTTTTCTTATCTTTGGCCTTTGGCCCAAAAGCGTTCAACTGCTTCTTCTCCGGCACCATCTTCCACCCCACATCATGCAACATGATGGCCGGCAAGACAATGGTTTCGTCGGCTTCAGGATAGTGAACCAACAAGCGCCGGGCAAAATTATAGGATATTTTTGTGTGGATATCGTTTTTGCGCGTATCCAAGTATGGCTGTGCTTTTTCGTAAATTCGATCACAGATTGAATTCATCATGCTCTCTTCAGCTCCCCTTTCCAACAGCGCTCCGCCACAACTGACATTTTATCGCTCTATTTCCAAACATCCTCCATTCCCATCCTTCTCCCACAGCCGAAACCCCTGTCCATCCACAGGCGACTTGAATCCAACGGGGGAAGGTTTGATTTTCCCTGGAAGTATGCCTTGGATTATGTACTGGAATCAAGAAAAACATTATTTTTCCAAGAGATAACAGCCAGAATGACTTGTGCAAAACAGTCCGAAAACGCTCGAGAAAGGAACGGCAGCGGTCTAATCTTCTTCTGAAACCAAAGCTCCTTCGACTCTTATTACAATTGGTTACTTCCTTGCATTGAGAGGAAATATCCGCTACAACCCTTTTTCGGGAATGGCACACGCATGCGCTAAAAATGATCTGGAGGGCTTATGAAGGATATACCGACCATTGCCGTTGTGGGGACGTTCGATTCAAAAGGCGAAGAGCACCTGTTTTTAAAAGAGCGGATTGAGGCGCGAGGGCTGCATGCCTTGACCGTCAATGTGGGAACCGGGAGACCCTCCCCTTTCCGTCCTGATATTGACTTTTACACCGATCTCATCCTCAAAAAAGGTTTGATGGACAGGGGAAGGGATGGGATGATCCAGGCCGTTATTTCTGCGGCAGGAGAAAAAATTCTCCAGCTTTACGGGGAAGGCAAAATCAGTGGGATCATCTCCGCGGGCGGTGGCACGGGGACCCACATCGGTACAGGGATCATGCGCGTCCTCCCCATGGGAATTCCAAAGATTATGATTTCCACGGTCGCTTCGCGCGATATGTCCAGTGTCGTCGGCACCAGGGACATCACCATGATGCACAGCGTCACAGACATCATGGGTGTGAACAGCCTGCTCGGCGAAATCCTGGACCGGGCCGCGGCCGCGGTGTGTGCCATGGCCGAAAGCAACTGGAAAAGCCCGCACAAAAAGAAACGCATCGCGCTCACCATGTTCGGGTTCATCACCAAGGCTGCCGAGCAAATCAGGAAAAATCTTGAGGACCTTGGTTATGAAGTAATCCCCTTTCATGCCAATGGGACAGGGGGAATGGCCATGGAGGAGCTGGCCCGAGAGGGTTATTTTCACGGAATCCTGGACCTGGCCACCCACGAACTGGCCGACCAACTGCGGCAGGGATACTGTAAAGGGATCGGGCCCCTGCGCCTTCAACCCATAAACAATAGAAAAGTTCCCCGTCTTGTGGTCCCCGGGGGACTCGACTGCGCGGTCCTGGAGTTCACAAGAGGAGATATCCCTCCTGAATTCAAGGGAAGAAAAATCTTTTTCTATGATTTCCGTTCGGCCGTTCGACTCGACCTCAACGAGACCAAGACCATGGCCCAGCAACTGGCGGGAAAGCTGAACCAGGACC
>QMLQ01000409.1 GCA_003646815.1 Deltaproteobacteria bacterium
AAGACAGGGATTTTCTATTTCCACCGTGGCTTGATGAGTGAAGCCGAGCGGGAATTCCGCTTGTGCCTGTCCGGATTTCCGAATAATGCCTCAGCCCGCAAGTTCCTCGGAATGGTCCTCGCCAAGCAAGGCAAGAACCGGGAGGCTCTGCCTATTTTACGCTCGGTGGTCAACAAGACCAAGGATGATATCGAACTACGGCTTGTACTGGCTCAGACTCTGCTTAACCTCGGGAAAAAAGACAAGGCGCTCTCGGTGTTGCTTGACTCCGGCGAGAAGTATCCCGAAGAACCGAACTTCGCAATCAACGCGGCGATTCTGCTGATTAAACGAGGGGACAGCAAAAAAGCAGCGGCCTGTTTGAAAAAGCTGGTGGCCCATCACCCGGATAACCTGGGATTGAAACGCAGGGCGGCCGAACTGTATTGCCGGATCCGGGATTGGCACGCTGCTCGGAGTTTGCTTCTTGAGGAAATAGAAAAAGAGCCCAATCCCCAAGCTTTGCGCCTGCTGAGCCAGGTTTGTCTGAATATGGGAAGGAAGAAGGAAGCCCGGCGTTACCTCAAGAAACTTTCCACAATGAACATACCGGACCAGGTGCGCCAATGGGTGGAGAGCAGATTGAAGGAACTTTAACGCGTGTGGAAAAACAGGGACTTAAAACGCAAACCAGCCGCCAATTTCGGGCTTGAGTTGTTTTCCTGCCAGATAAATTCAAGCCAATTTCTCCCATCGTTTTTCAGCTCCAGCTGCAGAAGACCAAGAAAGCCGGATCCAGAAGCTTTTTATCCAGCTATCGGACCCGGCTTTTCTTTCGAAAAAACCAGTTTGTTGTTTCTGTTTTTCCGGTTGAAAGGCCTCTGAGGTAATCCATCAGTGCTTTCAGTTTTCCGCCCGGAAGTCGGTCTTAACTTATGCAGGCATAATAGAGCGCTTTGATAGCGCGCTCTGCATCCTTGTCATCCACCATGAAAGTGATATTAATCTCGGAACTGCCCTGGGAGATCAGCTCCACATTGACCCCAGCGGTGCCCATGGTGCTGAAAACCCGGCCGGAAACCCCCGGAGTGTGACGCATCCCCTCACCCACCACACAGATAATGGTTTTCCCATGAGCCAGGCTTACATTAGAAAAAGTCTTCAGCTCTTCGATCACTTTATCCAGGTTGCGCGAGTTATTGACAGTCAAGGAAACACTCACCTCACTGGTAGCCACCACATCTATCTCGGTTTCATACTTGGCGAAAACATTGAAAAGTCTGGCCAGATAACCCGAGGCTCCGAGCATGCTGGTTGAATCGATATCCAGGCGGATTACCCCTGTTTTACTGGCTATGGCTTTGATAACCTTGCCGTGTTTTATTCTCTCGTTCCTGATCGTGGTTCCCTCAGCCTGGGGATCAAAAGTATTCAGGATCACCACCGGTATGTTTTTGCGCATGGCCGGTTCAATGGTTTTGGGGTGCAGTACCCGGGCACCGAATGAGGCCAGCTCTTTTGCCTCATCGAACGAGATGACTTCAAGCCTTTCGGCATCCGGAACCAGCCGTGGGTCAGCGCTTCGCATGCCGCTTACATCGGTCCAGATCTGAATCTCATCCACTTCGAATGCCGCGCCCACCAGGGCTGCGGTATAATCGCTTCCTCCGCGGCCCAGGGTGGTTATGCGGCCATCCGGCGTGCGCCCTACAAATCCCGGGATAACCAGGATCCTCTCCTCATCACGAAATCCCGCCAGCACCTGCTCCTCATTCTCTACAGGCACTGTTGCATCCTGGAAGTTCTGGTCAGTTATGCTTCCCAGCTCATCGACATCGATATATCTGGCAGGTATGCCCTTGTTGTTGAGCACCGCGCTGAGGATGCGGCTGGAGAACCTTTCCCCGAAAGAAAAAATCTCATCCAGAAATTCCCGATAGGGCCTGTTCGTATTGGCAATTGCTTTGGTCAGCAGTTCCCATGTGGAAGCCACGGAATCCCAGGAAAGCTCCAATTCTTCGATAATCTTTTCGTGTTTGGTGCGGATGGCCTCCAGGTTCGAATCGAAAGGTTTACCTGCGTGGGCCAATTCCGCAAGACTTTCAAGCTGATCGGTGATTTTGCTCTCCCCTTTGAAGGAGACACCCACTGCGGAAACCACCACCAGTGGGCGCTGGTGGAGGCGGGAACGGATGATTTCGGCTACCGAAAGAATACGGGAAGAGGTGGCCACAGATGTGCCTCCGAACTTCATTACAATGCGTCCCATTCTTTCTCCCGTCAGGCTGCTTCCTGTTTTCTGGTGAAATTACAGGTAAGAATTTCAGGATTGAAAAATAAATAGATTTTATCTTAATAAAATCGAATAATTATTTCAACAACTTTGATTCTCGAAACTTTCAGTAGGTATTTTTCACGGTTCTTTCTCCACTGCTTTCATTTCAGAAACTTTTTTAGCTGAGGTTCGACACTTTTGCAAAAGCTTTTAAATTTTTTGCTGCCCACTTTGGTCGCCAGCTGATTAAGCTCT
>QMLQ01000410.1 GCA_003646815.1 Deltaproteobacteria bacterium
GACCGCCAGGTGGAGATTCTGCCCTTGATCGGCAAGGTGGGGATAAAGGTGTTAGAATACGGCACAGCAGGAGAAGAAGTCTTCAAATGATAGAACTGGAAGGGGTCACCAAGAAATACGGTTCCTTTGTAGCCATTGATAATATCACTCTCAAGGTGGAGAGGGGGGAATTGTTTGGTTTTCTGGGTCCCAACGGAGCCGGGAAAACCACCACCATCAAGATGATCGCCGGTCTCCTGCAGCCAACAGCCGGAAAGATAAGAGTAGCAGGCTACGACCTTCAGACTCATCCTGAGGAGGCCAAGCGGCGGCTTGGACTTATCCCTGACCGGCCATTCCTCTATGAGAAACTGACCGCGGATGAGTTCCTCGCCTTTATCGGCGGTCTGTGGGAATTGCCCGAGAGGGTGGTGGCTGAGCGGACGGGGATGCTGCTTGAGCTATTCGAACTCTTGGATTGGCGCAGCGAACTCATTGAAAGCTTTTCTCATGGGATGCGGCAGAAACTTATCCTGGCCGGAGCGCTGCTGCATGAGCCTGAGGTGATCGTGGTGGATGAACCCATGGTGGGTCTTGATCCGAAAAGCATCAGGCTGGTCAAGGACATTTTCAGAAAGCTCTGCGCCGAAGGCAAAACCGTGTTCATGTCCACTCACACCCTCTCCATTGCCGAGGAAACCTGTACCAGGGTGGCCATAATCCAGGATGGGCGCATCAGGGCCGTGGGTACCCTGGAGGAGCTGCGCCGGCTCAGCAAAACAAGCCGTACTCACCTGGAAAGTATCTTTCTCGAACTCACCGCCGGGGAAAAGATGAAAAAAATCGATCTGTGGAACTCCGCCGGATCCCGGGATCAAAAACACCTCAACCGGTACTTTCCCGGGGGATAAACCTAGTGAGTTGCTCCTTGAGGGCATTGCTCGCCGGGATTTTGTTTCGGTTGTCCCGCAGTTCAGGTGATAATTGAGAAAAAATCTTTAGCTAAGGCTTGCTCGAAGCATTACTGAAAGGAATGGATTTCTGCTCGGGAACCTTAGATGGCGAGTCCTAGATGGATGCATAGCTATCAAGCAGACACAGCAGCCGGATTCAATATCAAAAAAACGGGGTCAAGAGCTCTTTTTGGATAATTTTTCGAATTCATGGTGAAGTTCGATAATATCATCAACCAGGTTAATGACTTTTCTCGCCAGAGATTCCGAAAGTCCCAGGGCACCTGCCAACCTTTCGAGGGCCAGCCACTCGCTCTGGTCAACTTTATCATCCATCCTCGCCATAAGATAAGCGTCTCGAAGAATGCAGACCCGGTACTCCGGTTCTTTTATTCCGGCAACCAGTTCACCCATAGACAGTGATTTTTCATTGACAAGCTGATCAGCCTTCTGGATAAGCTCCCGGGATAGGCCCAAAGAGGACTCAAGGTAATTGGTGAAATTCTGCTCCTTCACAGAGACCCCTCCCATCCGGGCAATCTCCTTAAGTGTGGCTATATAATATATCAGCTTTTCTTCGGGCAATTCGACCGTTGACTTCAGGATGAATTTCGATACAAGGGCCAGTAGGTCTGCAACACGAACCATAATTTCCTCCCTGGGTTGCAATCTGTTGAATCAATGCTCTCCATTCTACAGAGATCTTTCGTAAGAAAAAAGGACCTAGCGTAGTGATCTAAGGAAGGAAGCCACGTTTTTCAAGCCTTCATTTTCCCGTTTTGCCGCATTATAAATGTCGATCACCTTGCTCCCGATCACCGAGACCTCGACAAGTTGGCTCACGCTACGTACTTGGTCGGCGCTGCTGAGGCCGAATCCCAGAGCCAAGGGAACCCTTACCTCCCGGCGGACTTTTCCGATGAAATTCTTGAGCCCTTCGATCTGATGTTCCCGGGCTCCTGTTATCCCGACCCGGGCGGTGCAGTAGAGAAAACCGCTGGCATGTTGTCCGATGATGCGCATGCGCTCCGCAGTGCTGGATGGACTCAGGATGTAGATCGGATGCAGGTTGTTTGCCAGACACAGTTCATGGTAAGCCTCATCTTTTTCTTCCGGCGGGATATCCGGTACGATGAGGCCCGACACTCCTGCAGCGGCCGAATCACGGCAGAAAGATTCCAGTCCCCAGTTGAAAGGGATATTGATGTAAGTCATGAACAGAAGCGGGATATCATTCAAGCGGGAGGCCATTTTTTCGGCGAAACGGAAGCAATCCGAGACTTTGGTCCCGGCCTCTAGAGCCTTGAGATTGGCCAGCAGGATGGTTGGCCCATCAGCCAACGGGTCGGTGAAAGGTATTTGCATCTCGATCAGGTCGGCTCCTGCCTCGGCCAAGGTGAGGATAAGCCGCTGGCTGGCTTCAAGGTTGGGATAGCCCACAACCACATGGGCCATCAATCCGTGGCGGCCGGCCTTCTTAAGTTCCTCGAACTTGCGGTCGATCTTATTTTTCATCGAAACGAGCCTCGACTTTCCACTTGAGGAATTCACGCCAAGCCTTGTCCTTGAGCGCCTCA
>QMLQ01000128.1 GCA_003646815.1 Deltaproteobacteria bacterium
CTATATAGAAAGTGGAGTCTTTTTGTCAAGAGGTATTTCTGGATTTTATCCCATATTTTATTTCTTGATCAGCCATATTTTTTGTGATGTAATCACATGAAAATCAATCCTTTTCATACTTCGCACTGGATTATGTCAAAATCATTTTTCAAGCGCAACGCAGTAGCCATGAGGCTATCCACCGCCACAGTAGATTGCCCGTGAGAAATGCGGGTTAGTGCATGTATCCACGATCTCACATTATGAGCATAGAAAAAAACTTCAAGAAACAGAAAGATTATCAGGCTCTTATCCAGAGTGTAACGGACTGTGTCGTTGCTATCAACAGGCATTTTCGTATTATTATGGCAAATGAGCGCTTCAAGGATCAGTTCGGTGTACACCCGAACACCCTTTGCTTCAAGGGATGGAAAAACAGAGAAGAAAAGTGCGAAAATTGCCTGGTGGAAAGATCGTTCGAGGATGGGAAGCCGCATCAGAATGAAGAAACGGTCATTATGAAGGATGGAAGGGCAGCCCACATGCTCATAAAGTCCACGCCGGTGAGAGATGAGAAGGGCGATATCTCCTATGTCCTGGAAACAGCAACCGACATTACTGAGAAAAAGAGACTTGAACAAGAATTGAAAAAGTTAACGGGGAACCTGGAACAAATCGTAGGGGATCGTTTGCAATCTCTGCGAAAGTCCGAAGAGCGATACCGAACAATGTTTGAGCGTTCCCGGGATGCGATTCTCCTTACTGACGCTGAAGGAAATATTCTTGAAATCAACCAGGCCGGTGTTCAGATATTTGGTTACACGAATAGGGAAGAATTAAGGGCGAAAAAAACAGCCATAGAGCTTTTTCAAGACCGAGAAGCCCTTCGCAGATTCAGAAGAGAAATTTTTCGAGAAGGTTTTGTCACGGAGTTTGAGGCAAAACTCACTGGAAAAGGGGACAGGGTTTTTGATGCAGCGATTACCTGCAATGTCATGATTCTTGAGGTAATGGGTAAAGTTACTGGTTATGTCATGATCATCAGAGATGTCACTCAGAGGAACCAATACCAGAAAAAGATCGAGCAACAAAACAAGCAGCTTGCAATTCTTAATGCAATCTCCATGACGGTAAACAGCAGCCTGGATTTGAGAGAGTTGCTTAAATCCATCCTGGATAAAATGCTCGAAATTCTTGAATCAGACTCCATCAGGGTATACCTGCTTGAAAAGGAGAAGCGAACACTCGACTTGGTTGCCCATAAAGGCCTCTCTGATGCGTTTATCGGAATACGCCACATTCAGTCCCGAAGGGTAGGAGATGGGATGTTAGGTCGGGCAGTGGAAAGAGCCGAGCCAAGAGTTGTTAACAACCTTCAGCGCTCAGGAGATAAGTATGTTGATGTGCTCGTAAGAGAAGGCCTTAAGTCCACTGCGTATATCCCCCTGTTATCGCGCGGTGAGCCGATAGGCGTCATGGCTGTATCCAGCATCACGCCTTTCAGATATTCATCCGACTATGTAGCTTTTTTGTCAGCGGTGGGCAGCCAGATCGGAATAGCGGTGCACAATGCCCATCTCTATGAAAATCTAAAAAAGGCGTACAAAGATCTTAAGGATACCCAGGATCAGCTTATTCGCACGGAAAAGTTGGCTTCGCTGGGAAAGCTGGCCGCCACTATTGCCCATGAAATCAATAACCCGCTTGCGGCGGTTTTGAACTATATTCGGCTAATGATAAAACTCGTAGCACGGGAGCATTTTACCGCAGGGAAGCTTAACGATATCTCCAGGTACCTAGCAACCATGGAATCAGAAACCGCCAGATGCGGTGAAATTGTCAAGAATCTCCTCGCCTTTTCACGCCAGTCCAGGATGACTATGGCGAATCATAATGTCGGGGAAATCATTGATAAAACAGTGGCTCTTATTTCCCATGAACTGGAGCTGAAGCAAATCAGAGTGGTCAAGAACCTGCAAGATAATTTGCCCCCTGTTTTTTGTGATTTCA
This sequence comes from Deltaproteobacteria bacterium, assembly GCA_003646815.1. Classification (GTDB taxonomy): domain Bacteria; phylum Desulfobacterota; class DSM-4660; order Desulfatiglandales; family Desulfatiglandaceae; genus B46-G9. Next base: position 1,990 of record QMLQ01000128.1, read on the forward strand.
GGCAGATTCAACAGGTCATGTTAAATCTTTTGAGTAATTCTTCTGAGGCTATGACCAAAGGCGGGACCCTCACGATATCGGCAAATGGCCGGGAGGATGAGAAGTTTCTGGAAATCTGTGTTTCTGATACGGGCTGTGGTATCCCCGAAAACCTCCTGGATAATATCTTCGAACCCTTTTTTACCACCAAGGAAGAAGGGAAAGGGGTGGGCCTTGGTTTATCAGTGGTCTATGGAATTATTGCCCGCCATAATGGTTCCATTGAGGTGAAAAGTGAGCCTGGAAAGGGGACTTCATTCAGGGTGCTGCTCCCCTTCCGCCAAGAGGACTTGGAAAATTTGGACGCTTGAAACATGGCCCATATACCATGGGAGGGTGGATAACATGAGCAAGAAACCCCGTATTTTGGTTGTCGACGATGAAGCAGCCATGCGTGAGTCTTTGAAGGACTGGCTGATGGAGGATGGGTATAACGTTGGTTCGGCCGAAAGCGGGAAGGTTGCCTTGAAAATGGCGCGCGAAAGTAATTGGGACATTGTCCTGATGGACCTGAAAATGCCCGGCATGGACGGGATTGAGACGATGATAAAGCTGAAAGAGTGGCTTCCTGAGGCCGAGGTCTTGCTGATGACTGCATATGCCACCATTGATACGGCGGTTCAGGCCATGAAAGAGGGCGCCTTTGATTACTTGGTTAAACCGTTTGATCCGGACGAGGTGGAAATACAGATCAAGAAGATCATAGAGCACAAGAATCTGCTTTTACAAAATGTGCTGCTGAGAAAAAAGCTGGAAGAGAAATACCACTATGATGAGATCATCGGGAAAAGTGACGTGATGCAGGAGGTCTTTGATTTGATCAGCCGGGTCGCGCAGACTGATTCCACGGTCCTTATTACCGGTGAGAGCGGAACAGGAAAGGAACTCATCGCCCAGGCCATTCACGGGAACAGTAACAGATGCTTTATGCCTTTCATCGCCGTGAGCTGTGGTGCATTGCCCGACACGCTTTTGGAAAGTGAACTTTTCGGCTATGAAAAAGGCGCTTTTACCGGGGCGACACACACAAAGCGTGGACGATTCGAGATGGCTGACAAAGGAACCATTTTTCTTGATGAAATAGGAGATATCACCCTAAAAACGCAGGTAGATCTCCTGCGGGTGTTACAACAGAAGGAGTTCTCCCGATTGGGGAGTGAGGAAATACTAAAGGCGGATGTGAGGATTCTTGCAGCCACCAATCGAGACCTGAAAGCGGCGATCAGAGAGAAACGATTTCGTGAAGATCTTTTCTACCGACTCAACGTCATTTCGATCCACGTTCCTCCCCTACGAGCGAGGAAAGAGGATATCCCCTTGCTTGTCCATGCCTTCATTCAAAAATATTGCCTTGAGATGAACAAAGAAGAAAAGAAAATAGCGCCGTCCGCCATGAAGTTGCTCATGGATTATGACTGGCCGGGAAATGTGAGGGAATTGGAAAATATCATTGAAAGAGCCCTGGTCATCGGACAAAGCAAGGAAATTGTGGCAGATGATCTGCCTTTTTCGCGCAGAGATATAGCGCCGGTAGAGTATCCAAAGTCATTGAAAAAAATGGAAAAACTCCATATTCAGGCAGTATTAAAGGAGACAGGGTGGAACATAAGCAAGGCCGCACGTGAATTGGGTATCGACCGCCAAACCTTATATAACAAAATGGATAAGTATGAAATTGAGAAAGAGGGAACCTAAATAAAGGTGTCAAAATGTGTGACTATTTGCCCTCTCGGTTCAGTTGAGGATGAGATTCTTAACTCAATTCCGGCATGCATTGAGGAAAAATGTGGGCTCACTTGCAGGTTCTCTCCACAAATGGGAACCCCAGAATATGCCTATGATAAAGGACGATTACAATACAATGCAAAGCTGATCTTGCGCCGCCTTATCAAGCAGGTTTCCCGGGATACTTTCAAGTACATGGGCGTCACCCAGGTAGATCTCTTCGTGCCCATTCTGAAATACGTATTCGGAGTTGCGCAGATGGAAGGAGTATGTTCCGTTATTTCTACCCATCGTCTTCGTCCCCAGTTCTACGATCAGCAACCCAACCAAACCCTCTTCCTCGAACGTGTTCAGAAGACGGCCCTGCATGAACTCGGGCACTGCTTCGGCCTGACCCATTGTAGAAATAGGCATTGTGTTATGTATTCTTCCACCCGCATTGAAGACACCGACTCAAAAAAGATTGACTTCTGTCCCTCCTGTCAAGATGTTTTTCAATGGCATCGGGAGAGAGAATTCAATAACCAATGAATTGCCTCGCTGCAAGCACCGGGATGTCACTAGCCGTCATTCCGGAAAGCCCACAGCGCTTATCCGGAATCCAGATTCCCACTTACGCGGGAATGACATCAGGGCCGCAAGCGACGGGCTATTGAACCCGGCTAAGAATAAAGAGTGCCGAAATATTCTACACCTGCCTTATTTCTCCACAGAATAATGTTATTTCATTCATTTCAATATGTTATGTATGTATTGCTTCCTTAATGGTGTGTTGTGCCGATATTTTCGGCATTTTCCCAGCTTTCTCCGTGGAGCTCTTCTCAGGGATCGAACAGCGAGTTGATTTGTAATTACAATAGGTTGTATTCTATTGCGTGGGTGTTTGGTGCTTCTGGCACACCTCTTGCTCTTTTGTGGGATTAGAATGAAAAAGAGGAAATCATTCCAGATAACAAAATCATTTAAACAAAGGAGGAGCAAATGACAGTCAAGGCAAAAAGAGAGTCTATGAAGATAGTACCCCCTGGAAAGAAGAAATGTGTCTGGATGGAAGCGGGTGTTGTTTCCTATAAACTCTGTGATAACAATTATGATTGTTCTACATGCGTTTATGATCATGGCATGCAGCTGAAAGTAGCTCGACAGAAAGAGGCCGTTTCGGCAATGCCGCAGGCCGAGGGATCTGAAAAACTTACGGAGACGTGGGTGGAAAAAATGCTGGAACTTCCCGCGTCACAGCGCAAATGCCGTTATATGATTACCGGGGAAATTGCCCGGAAAATCTGCCCGAACAGTTATGAGTGCGGTAATTGCGCTTTTGACCAGATCATGCAGGAACGTCTGCAGGCGGAAACAAATCCTGTACACGCCACGCAGGAGATTTCAGGTTTCGATATTGCCAAAGATATCTACTACCACGAAGGCCACACCTGGGCACGACCGGAATATGGCGGACGCGTCAGGATAGGGCTGGATGACTTTGCACAAAAACTCCTTGGGAAATTGAAAAGGATCGAAATCCCCAGTGTAGGTCATGAAATGAAACAGGGGGAGGTAGGCTTCAAGGTGCGTCGAAACGGTGATATGGCGGAGGTCCTTTGTCCTGTAGACGGTATTGTGGCACACATCAATGAGAAGCTTATTGACAACCCTGGGTTAATCAATGAATCTCCCTATGAGGAAGGCTGGCTTTTTATTGTTGAACCAAGTAAGTTGCGGAAAAACCTCAAGGGGCTTTACTATGGGGAAGAAGCGGAAAAATTTACCAGCGAAGAGAGGGAAAGGCTTTTCGCCCTGGCAAATGAAGACTTGAGAATGGCGGCCGATGGTGGTATATCAGTGGATGACCTTTCGAAAGAGCTCCAAGGTGAGAACTGGAAAAAGGTGGTCAAGGCGTTTTTGAGGACTTGATTAAAGGACCATTTTTCCCTTCCAAAAAGAGAACCTCCCATTCCTGAGTAGAATGGGAGGTTTTTTTGTGGAAAATGGGAGTAGACTTGTGCGAATGGAGTATTATATTGTGCCCAGTGTCATGCTATATGAGTTTTCTTGAGCCGGGATGTGGAACGATTCAGGCTCTATTTTATGAGGGAGAGGGATAACAAATGGCTGATAATTTTGATGATTTTGTCAATGAGCTGCAGGACCAGATTTTTGAAGAAACAAAAGCAGCCTACGGTGAAGTGGCGTTTCAGCGGTGGCTGAAGCCCCTGTATATGGGCAGGATAGAACTGGCGGACGGATATGGCCGTGTCACCGGTTCATGTGGCGACACGGTGGAGATCTTTTTGCGGTTTGAAAAAGGGAAGGTGAAACAGGCCTCATTCCAGACCGATGGATGCGGTTCAAGCACGGTCTGCGGGTCCTTTGCTGCAGAACTTGCCCTGGGGAGGACACCGGATGAACTGACAGACATCACGGGAGAGACCATCCTGGAGATACTTGGTGGGCTCCCGGAAGAAGATCGCCACTGCGCGTTTCTCGCCGCGGATGCCCTGCAGGAATCCCTCCACAACTTTATGACGCGCGGGAAGGGCAAGCATCAAAACAGTCAATTATGAATGGACGCTTTAAACAGGAATCAAGGCGCTTACGACCCTGTGTGCGACCTTGAAACGGAGTTGTATTCATGAAGACCTATCTTGACTGCTTTCCCTGCTTTCTGTCCCAGGCCCTCCGGGCGGCAAGGATTGCAACAGATGACGAGAAAAAGATAAAACAGGTCCTTGACGAGGTGGGAATGATGCTCAGGGATATCCCCCTCGAGAGCACTCCGCCTGAGAGCGGCAGGCTGATCTACCGGAAAGTCAGTGAGATCACGGGAGTCCCTGATCCGTACAAAGAAATAAAGGCCGAGAGTACTCGGAAGGCCCTTGCCCTTTATCCCTCCCTGAAACGCCTTGTTCAGGAATCGGAAAACTGTCTTCTTACAGCGGCAAGGGTAGCCATCGCAGGAAACGTGATTGACTTTGGGGGAAACTGGAATTTTGACCTGGAAGCGGAAATAGGGGAAATCCTCAAAAATGATTTTGCCGTGTGTGACTTCCATGCGTTTAGGAAAAGCGTAAATGAAGCCGGGGAAATCCTCTATATCGGGGATAACGCCGGCGAATGTGTTTTTGACAGGATCTTGATCGAGGAAATCGGGAAGCCTGTCCTCTATGTTGTCCGGGGTGCTCCTATTATTAATGATGCCATCTATGATGATGCTGTTGCAGCCGGGATCGACAAGGTAGCGGCCATTTTGCCATCGGGCACGGACGGACCCGGAACAATCCTCGAGACATGCAGTCCGCAATTTATGGAGGTCTACAACAGGGCGGAATGTATTATCAGTAAGGGACAGGGAAATTATGAGGCCCTTTCCAGCGAGAACCGGCCCATCTTTTTCCTGCTGAAGACCAAGTGTCCTGTTATCGCGGATGATCTGGGGGTCGGGGAAGGGAGTATTATATTGAAACAAGGAGATGCGTCACATGAAGATTCTTGATGATTTGCTGGCAACCCTGGACTTTGATGATACGGTGAAGGATATACGTCAGGGAGTATTTCATACCGGTGTCATGACCAGGCACTGCGGTCTCGCCGCCACCCTTCCCCGGGATGCCTTGCGGCAAAAGCCCCCACAGGTTAAAGAACCCGGCCTCCTGCTCGAAAAGAGTCCCCGAGAACTGGCGGGCCTGGCTTACTCGGAAAGCATCCTTGAAGCGGCCATGGGCATGGCGACCATCAATTCCCTCCTCGAAGTGGACGAGAGCGTTTGTGTGGAACTGAATGCTGCCGAAGTTATCGTGGAAAAGGGGAGGGGAAAAAATGTTGCTATCGTGGGTCATTTTCCGTTCATACCGCGGATTCGTGAACACGCAAAGGAACTCTGGGTTATTGAAAAAAATCCAAAAGAAGACGATTTGCCTGAAGAGCATGCAGACACCTTTATTCCTCTGGCGGATGTTGTTGCCATAACAGGGACCGCCATCACAAATCACACCATTGAACATTTGCTCCACCTGTGCGACAGGAAGGCCTATGTGATCATGCTGGGAGATACTACGCCCCTGTCTCCTGTCTTGTTCGACTACGGGTTGGATGCCATATCAGGAACCAGGGTGGTGAATCCTGCTCTGGCGCTTTCCTGTGTCAGCCAGGGAGCGAATTTCAGGCAAATCAAAGGGGTAAGACGCCTTACCATGACGAAGTGAAAACCTTTCGGTCTTCCGGTCCCTGTTTGGCTGGAAGGAAACCGGAAGGCCGAAAAAGTTGTATTTGTTTCAGCTTAGGTTTTTGAAGACTGTGATTCAAGCTGTTCGATGCGTTTGTTAATGGCATCCAGCTCGTTTTTCATGGCCTCCGCTTCCCCCTTGAGCATATTGACCTCTTCATCGGGGTTCATCTGGTAAGGAGCACCGTAGGAAGGCCCTCCATACCATGGGCCCTGGGCCGGATATCCAACGCGCCATCCGAAACCCCTTCCATATCCATATCCGCGGCCTCGGCCATATCCCGCGCCGAAACCTCTTCCAAAAGCACGGCCGCCCCCAAATCTGGGCCATCCATAGGCCCTGCCGGAGGGGCCGCAATAGCCTCTGCCTCCACCGGTCATGGGACCTGCACCCATCGGCCCTGTTCCATCTAATCCGGGCATAAGTAACACCTCCTTATGAAAATTTTCCGCAATGAGCGGGATAAATATTCAGGCTAACATGTTTCCTGTCAACGATAGCCGCCTCTACGGCCAAAACCGCCGCCGAAACCACGACCTCGACCGAAGCCCCGGCCATATCCCCTCGCGAAGCCTCGGGCCCAGCCAAAAAATCGGCCTACGCCCCAGTTTCCGGACCTCGAGGGAACAGCCGGTCCGTAGGCGGCCCTGGAAGGATTACAGGAGCCTCGACCCCATCCTGTCATCGGGCCTCCACCCGCGGGGCCTGTTCCATCAAATCCAGGCATGAAACTCACCTCCTTTTCAGTAAAGTACTCGTTCATCACCAC
>QMLQ01000129.1 GCA_003646815.1 Deltaproteobacteria bacterium
CAGATCCGGTGGGGGCTCAAGGATTTTGCCCGCAGGTTCGGCCGCCCGGCCGAAGGTATGTGGCTCGCTGAGACCGCGGTAGATCTCGAAAGTCTGGCGCTCATGGCCGAGGAAGGAGTCCGGTTTACGGTCCTTTCACCCACCCAGGCCGAGGCCGTCCGAGATCTTGGAGGCTCCGATGAAGCTTGGGATGATGTATCCGGCGGGAATATTGACACCACAGCAGCCTATCGTGTCTATCCCACGGGACATGAATCGCCCTTTATTGATGTCTTTTTTTTCGACCGGGATCTTTCCAGGGCCGTTGCCTACGAGAAGATCCTTGCATCAGGGAGCGATTTTCTTGCTCGTCTGGAAAAAGGCAATGGAACTGAAAGGGAAGGGGCCCACCTGGTGAACATTGCTACGGACGGTGAGTCATACGGACATCATTTCAAGTTCGGGGATATGACACTTGCCTGGATCTTTGATCACCTGGAGCAGCAAGGGGGATTGAAACTTACGAATTATGCCTGGTTTCTGGAGCAGTTTCCCCCGGAAAAAGAAGTGAGGATCCTGGAGGACACCTCGTGGAGCTGTGCCCACGGCATAGAGCGATGGCGTTCTGATTGTGGGTGTAACGTCAATCACCGGAAAGGATGGAACCAGGCATGGAGGAAGCCATTGCGGGAGGCAATGGACTGGCTGTCAGGCCAGCTCGCTGCTCTTTTTGAAGAACGCGGGGGAAGACTCTTCGCCGATCCATGGGCGGCGCGGGACGACTATGTGCTTGTACTGCTTGATCCCTCCCCGGAGAGCCGGGACCGATTCCTTGAGAAACACGGCACCGGAAGACTGCTGGATAGGGGTGAACAGGTTGAGGCATTTGAACTCATGGAATTGCAGCGGATGGCCCTTTACATGTACACCAGTTGCGGCTGGTTTTTTGATGATATTGCGGGCATTGAGGCGACACAGATCCTTATGTATGCGGATAGGGCGATGAACCTTGCGGGAAAATGGTCCCGAACAGACCTGGAGAGCACTTTCCTGACGATTCTTGCAAGGGCCAGGAGCAATGAGAATTTTTATGGGGACGGTGCTGCTGTTTTTGATAGCTTTGTGAAAAAAAGAAGGATGTCTGTTGGTCGAATTACAGCCAACTATGCCTTCGCGCAATTGTTCCAAAAGGGACCCGTATTTGAAAATGTTTTCAAGGGGCGTATCACGCCGGTGAAAGAAACACATGAGGATCCTTTTTCAGGCCGGGCAACAGGCGAAATCCTTGTTTCCGATCCAATGACGGGGAAGCAGGAAAAAACCCGTTTTTCAGCAAGCGGAGAGGACCCTGCTGAGTTTGAGTGCCAGGTGAGGGACGGAGCAGGGGAGGTTGAAACTTACACGCTGCCTGCCATTATACCGGATACGCGGAACATGATTACGAAGAGCGCTGCCCGCGCAATTATGGACAGGATGACAGGAGCCGTAAAAGAACAGGATTTGATGTTCCTTTTATCATTGGAACCTCCTTCGATGGAGAAAGGGAAGCCGTTCCCGGCCGCCCTGGCGGACGTATTGGGGATATTTGTAAGAGGATATTTTATGCGGCTCTCTGAAAAGGCCGACTTCAACCCCAGAGGAATAAACGTCATGACGGAATTGATCAGGAGGGCCTCTGCATGGGACTGCTCTCTGCAACTCGATGATCCCGAGACAAGAGAGCGGGGAAGGAAGCTGGTGAACAGGCTGATACAGATGGTTTCCCACGGGGCGAAGGTGAGTGTTATGAGAACACTGATGGAATTGCTTGACCTGGCGGAAGCGGTTTCGCTGAAAATGGATCTCTGGAGATGTCAGAATTACTATTGGGATCTTTCAACGAATGAACAGTTTATGGAGCGATTGTCCCCCGAACAGACAACAGCTTTTACCATGCTTGGAAAGCGACTTGGTTTCTTACTGTAAAGGAGATTGATGTGTTGAATCTTGTCCTGGCCATTCATTGCCACCAGCCGGTCGGCAATTTTGATCATGTCTTTGAAATGGCGTGTAATCAATCGTACCATCCTATCCTGGAAATTCTGCATGAGAATCCTCTTGTCCGCGTGGGCATACACATGAGCGGACCGCTTCTGGAATGGATTGAAGCACACCGTCCCGCAACCCTGGATCTCCTGGGAAGCCTTGTTGAAAAAAACCAGGTGGAACTTCTTTCAGGCGGGTTTTTTGAACCCTTGCTGGCAACTATTCCGGCCAGAGATGCAAGAGGACAGGTGCAAATGATGAATGAGTACCTGGAAAAACGGTTCGGATGTCGGCCGAAAGGGTTCTGGCTCACGGAACGAATCTGGGACCCGGGACTTCCCTTGGTTCTGGCAGGCAGCGGTCTTCAGTACACCATTGTAGATGATACCCATTTTTATTACGCAGGGCTCAAGCCGGACCATATCTACGGGCCCTATGTAACGGAAAAAGAGGGCAAGACGCTTTCCCTTCTGGCAACGCCGATGACTATGCGCTACCTGATTCCTTTTAAACCGGTGGAAGAGGTCATGGGGCACCTGCGTCACCTGGAACAATCAGAAAAAAAGGTGGCTGTTTACGGAGACGACGGAGAAAAATTCGGGCTCTGGCCGGGAACGAATGAATGGGTTATAAAGAAGGGGTGGCTGCAGGGCTTTTTCAGGGCGGTTGCAGAAAACAGCGACTGGCTTCAGACCAGGGCTCCAGGTGACATTGTGGAAGAAATGCGCCCTTTGGGCCGCATATATCTGCCGCAGGCATCCTATGAAGAAATGACCGAATGGGCACTTCCTTCCGACCGGACTGAGGCTCTGGAAGGTATTGTCGCCTCCCTGAAAGAAAACGGGCAGTGGGAACACTGGCGTCCGTTTATACGAGGGGGCGTATGGGACAACTTCCTGGTGAAATACGATGAAGCCAACCGTATGCACAAGAAAATGCTGCTTCTCAGCGATGCCCATCCCGGGAGCCCGGAGTGCAGCGAATACCTTTGGCGTGCCCAGTGCAATTGCGCCTATTGGCACGGGGTTTTTGGTGGACTCTATCTGGGACATTTGAGAAGAGCAGTTTATCAGAATCTGCTTCGGGCGCAGGAATGCATGTGCCGGGAGGAAGACTCTGCCATCCATGTCCAACAACTGGACATGGACAAAGACGGAGAGGAAGAAATCCTGATTCAGACACCTGATCTCTCCATTGGCATTTCGCCGTGCCGCGGAGGAGGTGTTTTCGAAATCAGCCATATTCCCCTGGCACTGAACCTGGGTGATGTCTTGACCCGGAGATATGAGGCCTACCACAGACGCGTGAAAGAGGGCGTGCGGGACAACGAGAACGGAGAGTCTGATGCCCGGTCTATTCACGAAATGACAACAGGGAAGGATGAGAACCTTGAAGAGGCCCTCGTTTATGATCGTTATACACGATCCTCTTTTCTGGATCATTTTTTGCCGTTTGGATCTTCTGTGGAAGACTACGCTTCAAGCCAATACAGAGAACTGGGTGATTTTGTTGAAGGGAGTTACCGGGTCAGGAAGGTGTCAAGGGAGAAGGATGGCTGCCTGGTGGCACTGAAACGAGAAGGGCGGGTGGATGCAAGCACTCTGCGCATTGACAAAGAGCTTTACGTTGGGACAAAGGGGAAAATAAATGCACAATGGGAATTTTCCTGCCTTAATGACGTGCCTGTGTCGTGCCTTTTTGGCGTAGAATGGGACCTCACTCTTTTTTCTGACCGTGATCCTGAACGATACTACCTGATCAATGGAGAAAGAAGGAGAGAAGCGGCTGAAACAGGAAATGAAGAAGACGTAAGAGCCTTTTCCATGGTGAATGGACCGGACCGGATCTCCGCGGCATTTTCTTTTGAAAAACCCGCCGCGGTATGGTTTTTCCCGCTCATGACAGTATCAATGTCAGAAGAGGGTTTTGAGCGAATCTACCAGGGGTCGAGCTTGCTTTTCATTTATCCTGTGACGTTGGCAAGAGGACAAACTGATCGCTTTTCCTGCGACTTGCGGGTTGCGAGCTCCTGAAAGAGCGCTAAAAGGAAGGCCCGGCTTTCCGTCAAGTGAAAAAGCCGGGCCATTGCTCGGGTTTGGTTGATGGTTAACTATTCAACTGGACCTGTCCGGGTTGTGCTGATAGTGAACAATCCAACCGGGGTTCTTAAAAAGTGGCTACCCGAAATGCCGTTATTTTCTCAGGGCCAATGTTCGCTCATTTTCTACTTTTTTGCCGTCTGCCCTGAAGAGAAGATGCACGCGCATCCGAGAAGCCGTCAGAGTGCCACCTCACACCCCCTTATGCTAAGAAGTAACCTTTGGAGGCCGGAGGCCGTCGCGTGGTTTTTGCTTTTTCTGTTGAGGTTGGGTGGCGCCTGCTTGGCTAAGTATGCTGTTCCTTCTTATCCGCTCTATAGTCCTTTCTATCTGGTTCAAATCGTCCCTGAAAATATCCTGTATGTCGAAAATTTTCATTTTTCCTTTCATTGCATATGGTACATCGGCACATGAAACCCGTTCCTTAAACATTTTTTTGACCTGCAGCAGAAGTATTCGAAAAAATTTACTCACTAGTAGAGTAACCGTAAAAGAAATATGTCGCTGTAATTGAGAATAGCAGAACTCAGTTTGTTTCGGGTTTGAGGATGAGCATCCCGAGCGGGGGGAGGGTGAGGTTCAGGGATTGGGAAAATCCGTGAGAGGGAACAGGTTCAGATGGTTGGCCGCCGGCAAGCCCCACGTTGGATCCTCCATAAAGGGCCGAGTCTGAATTGAGGATTTCCCTGTAAAACGCTTCCACAGGGACCCCGATCCGGTAGTTCTCCCGGGGGACAGGCGTAAAGTTGAAAATGAAAACCAGAGGGACATCAGAAGATACCGCCTTTCTCAGGAAAGAGATCACAGTGGAGCCGGAATTGCGGAAATCAATCCACTGAAACCCGGATGGATCATAATCCTGTTCATACAGTGCAGGTTCCCGGCGGTAGAGGGTGTTAAGATCCCGGACGTATTGCTGCAGCCCGGCATGGGGTTGATGCCTGAGGAGCTCCCAGTCAAGTTCCAGATCGTGGTCCCATTCCGTCCACTGGCCGAATTCACCGCCCATGAACAGTGTTTTTTTCCCGGGTTCACCGTACATGTAGCCGAAGAGCAGGCGCAGGTTGGCAAACTTCTGCCAGTTATCCCCCGGCATCTTGGAAAGCAGAGAGGCCTTGCCGTGCACCACTTCGTCGTGGGAGAGAGGCAGAATGAAGTTCTCATTAAAGGCATAGAGAAGGGCAAAGGTGAGGTTTTCGGTGTGATAGGAGCGGTGTATGGGGTCCAGGGACATGAAGTGCAGCATATCGTGCATCCATCCCATGTTCCATTTGAAGAGGAATCCAAGCCCCCCCAGGTGGACCGGCCGTGTCACTCCAGGCCAGTCAGTGGATTCTTCCGCAATGGTCATGACACCCGGGTAGTCCCTGAATACCTTGGTGTTGAGTTCGCGCAGGAATGTAATGGCCTCCAGGTTTTCTCTTCCCCCGTACCGGTTCGGCACCCACTCACCCTGTTTTCGGGAATAGTCAAGATAGAGCATGGAGGGAACGGCGTCCACCCTGAGCCCGTCGATATGGTATTTTTCAAACCAGAACAGGGCGTTGGCGACGAGGAAATTTCTTACCTCATTTCGTCCGTAATTAAAGATCAGAGTCCCCCAGTCCTTGTGTTCAGCCTGGCGCGGATCAGCGTGTTCATAAAGGTGGGTTCCATCAAAATACTCAAGCGCATGAGGGTCCCGGGGAAAATGTGCGGGGACCCAGTCAAGAATAACTCCAATCCCTTCTGAGTGGCAGCGATCAACAAGATACATGAAATCCTCGGGTGATCCGAATCGAGAAGTGGGCGCGTAATAGCCGGTGACCTGGTAGCCCCATGAGCCGTCAAAGGGGTGTTCGGCGATGGGGAGGAACTGGACATGGGTAAATTTCATCTCCTTTACGTAGGCCACGAGTTCATCTGCCGCTTCGCGATAAGTGATCCACCGATCCTGCTGGTCACGTCGGCGTTTCCATGAACCAAGGTGGACTTCGTATATGGCAAGGGGCTGGTGCAGTGTATCAGCTTTGGTCCGCTTTTCCATCCAATCTCCATCTGTCCATGGATATCCGTCGATAGGATGAACGATGGCCGCTGTTCGGGGGCGTTTTTCGAAGGAGAAAGCAAAGGGGTCGGATTTTAGAAGAAGGGTTCCATCGTGGGTCCGTATCTCAAACTTGTAAAGTGTCCCGGCTGATAAATGAGGGACAAAGAGTTCCCAGATCCCTGAAACCCCCCGTTCACGCATGAGGTGTCGCCGACCGTCCCACTGGTTGAAATCCCCCAGGACGCTCACACGGGTGGCCGAAGGGGCCCAGACAGCGAAAAGCACTCCCGAGACATCCTGATGAATGAAAGGATGTGCCCCCAGTTTTTCGTAAATTCGATCATGGTTCCCCTGGTTGAATAGATAGAGATCGTCATCTCCCAGGACCGGCAGAAACCCGTAGCAATCGTAAAAGAGGGATTGGGATCCATTGTCAAAAGAGGCCCTGATGCGATAGGGATATATTTCAAAAACACCGGGGAGCCATGCTTCGAAAAGTCCATCACCGTGGATCTGTGAGGCCTCTACCGGACCAGCAGGGTTGAGATCCATTATTTCAACGTGTTGGGCCCTGGGCAAAAATGCCCTGACAACAATCCCCTTTTCCTTGCCTTTTTTTAGTGGGTGCGCCCCCAGGAAGGCAAAGGGATCGGCAATGGTAGCGGCAATGATTTTTTCAATTTCCTGCGGCTGCAGAGTTGTGTTAAGAGGCAAAGGCCCTCCTCCCTGATTTGTCATGCCCAGGTGACCAGTCCCATGGCAAAACGGTTTTCGAGTCTTTCTAGGCTGGGCATGACCCGTACCGTGTAACCAAAACGCCCTGATTCCCTGCACGGTATGGACCCTTGGAAGGTGCAAATCTCATCCATGGTGTCGACGAGCCGCAGGGGGCTGGTTTCTCTTTCAACGAATTCATCCTCCGGGCCCAGGCGTCCATAGTACGCCTCTACGGTGACATCTTCCGGGGTCAGGGACCCGAGCCTCACCCTGGCTTTGACCTTAAGTTGATCACCCACGGGAATCTCGAGGCCGTCATCCGCAGAGACCTCCTGCACGGAAACTTCAGCCCATCCGGTCATGATTTTTTGTCGCCATAAGGCAAGGTCTTTGGCCCGATCAAAAGAATCCTCGCACAGGGCATTGAAACGGCGGGAGCAGGGGAGGTAGTAGCGGTTCAGGTATTCCTGAACCATTCTGTGCGAGTTATAGATCGGAACCAATTTCCGCAGGCCCGCTCGCATTTTATCGACCCAGCCCCTCGGCATTCCATCCATGCCGCGCTGATAGAAAAGCGGGACGATCTCGTTTTCCAGGAGATTATACAGGTCCAGGCTTTCAATATTATCCTGGATTTCATGGTTCTGATACACCTCTCCATGTCCGAGGGCCCAGCCGCAATCCCGGTTGTAGGCCTCATCCCACCATCCGTCCAGAGTGCTGAGGTTCAGTGATCCATTGGCAAGGGCCTTCATGCCGCTTGTACCACAGGCTTCCAGGGGTCTCCGGGGCGTGTTCAGCCAGAGATCCGCACCGGAGACCATGTGGAAAGTCACCTCCATGTTATAGTCCTCGAGAAAGACAACGCTGCGACGGAAGCGTTCCTCGTGGCTTAAGTGTATAATATGCTTTATAAGTTCTTTCCCTTCGTTATCCTGGGGATGGGCTTTTCCTGCGATGATGACCTGTAACGGGCGTTTGGCATTGTTGAGCAGGCGGGCCAGCCGGTCCGGGTCCCTGAAAAGCAGGGTGGCTCTCTTGTAGGTGGCAAAACGCCGGGCAAATCCTATGGTCAGGGCCTCGGGCGTTAATACCTCTCCCGCCCTGATAATTTCAGCGGTTGAGGCCCCCCGCCGTTTGAGCTGTTCCGTGAGCCTGGCGCGAACATATCCCACCAGGTGTTCCCTGCATCTCTCATGGGTTCTCCAGAGTTCAGTGCCGGGTATTTCATCGATCTGATGCCACACCCTGTCATGATCCGGGTCTTCCGCCCAGTCCGGTCCGAGATACCGGTTGAAAAGAGCCCCCATCTCCCTGGATATCCATGTGGGCACATGAATGCCGTTGGTGATGTGATCAATGGGCACATCCTCAACAGGATGATGCACCCATACCCTTTGCCACATTGAGCGGGAGACCTTCCCGTGCAGCCGGCTCACCCCGTTACTGTGAGCGGAAAGGCGGAGGGCGAGGGTGGTCATCCCGAAAGACTCGTTGTCATCCCTGGGGTCGAGACGTCCGTAGCCGAGAAGGACCTTGAAGTTGATACCGAGGTTTTTCACATATTCTTCAAAGTAAGTGCGAATGAGGTCAGGGTGAAAGGTGTCATTGCCCGCGGGTACAGGGGTGTGGGTCGTAAAAATAGTGCTGGCGGTAACGACTTCACGTGCGGCATCGAAAGTGAGGCCTTTTTCCTGCCGTAGGATATTGATTCGTTCAAGCGCGGAAAATGCTGAATGGCCTTCGTTCATGTGGATAGCGGTCGGTTCTATATCGAGTGCCTTGAGCGCACGAACACCGCCGATTCCAAGAACGATTTCCTGCTGGAGGCGCATTTCCCTGTCGCCTCCGTAAAGCTGCCCTGTAA
>QMLQ01000130.1 GCA_003646815.1 Deltaproteobacteria bacterium
TAAGAGAAATTGTTTTTCAAAACCGATTGTGTTTGCGGACCATAATATCTACCGAGTCAGGGCAGAAACAAGGCCGTTAATTCCGACACTTTTAACCCGAGGTGGCCTCAAAGGGGTCAATTTCGGCGCTGATTAATAATAATTATGTCTCACTCTTGTCCAAAAACGGATTTCGAATGAGCCAGAAAATGAATCATAAAACGAATAATTGAAAAAAATCCTCCTTATATGTAGGGTGGTTGTTAATTTTCGCCAAAAGAAACAATTACCCGCAACAAGGAGGATGTCCTATGGTACGAAATGCAAGCCTGTTCAGTCAACTGCTTAATTTGATAAACCGTCAACGCTTTTATGAGTTGGTTTTCAGACATGATTCCGAACGTTATGCTAAAAAATTCAGTTCCTGGGACCATTTTGTGGCCATGCTGTTTTGTCAATTAGCCCAGGCCAAAAGCCTTCGGGAGATCTGTGGCGGATTGGCCTGCTGCCTGGGCAAACTGCGGCATCTGGCGATGAGAGGTGCGCCGAACAAATCCACACTGTCATATGCCAATGCACACCGACCCTGGCAGATGTTTGAAGATCTGTTCTACGAAACCCTCAAAGTTTGCAGACAGGCAGCACCGGTAAAAAAATTTCGGTTTAAAAATAAGCTGCTTTCGATGGACAGCACCACCATATCGCTGTGTTTAGCGATGTTTCCATGGGCCAAATTTCGGCGGACCAAAGGGGCCATCAAATTACACCTGCTTCTGGACCATGATGGCTATCTGCCCACTTACGCTTATATTGACAACGCGAAAAGGCATGATGTCACCATTGCCCGTAAGGTGCCGCTATCTGCTGGTTCCATTATCGCTATGGATCGTGCTTACAATGATTATAAACTGTATGCTCAGTGGACCGAAAACGGTATTTATTTTGTCACCCGTTTGAAAGACAACGCCGACTATATGCTCCAAGAGGTGCGGGAGGTACCTCAAAATCGAAATATTCTCGCCGACGAGTTGATCATGTTTGACGGATATTATTCCAAAAAGAACTATCCTTATCCTCTGCGTCGGATCGTTGTCTGGGATGATGAAAATCAGCGCGATATCGTTTTGCTCACCAATCATCTTGAGTTTGGTGCTACCACTATAGCCGCCATCTACAAGGATCGCTGGCAGATTGAGATTTTTTTTAAAGCCCTCAAACAAAATTTAAAAGTCAAAACCTTTGTCGGCACCAGTGAAAACGCGCTTTATATCCAAATTTGGACAGCATTGATTACGATGCTGTTGATAAAGTTCCTTAAATTCAAGGCCAGCTTCGGTTGGTCATTGTCGAATCTGGTGGCCTTTTTAAGATGGAATCTGTTTACTTACCGCAACTTATGGGAATGGATCGACAAGCCATTCGAAACTAAACCGGTGGTGCCCAAGTCTGTCCAATATCCTCTGCCATTTACGGGTTTTGGACAGCATCCGCTATAAAAAAATATAACCTGATTATGGAATCGACCTTTTTATATTGATAACTGCCTGTTTTTGTTAACAGTGATATTCGGTTTCTAATTTATTTTGGACAGCAGTGAAGGTAGACCATTAAGCGACGATCTGTCCTGAACGCACGCTCTGAATATAGTTAAGGCAGTAGTCGTCCTTCCCAAGTAGCATTAGGGCGGTTTTGAGCGTGGCCATAATCTTTTTGGGTCCAAAGGATCGACAATAGCTCCGTCAAGACCGGCTGCCATTAACAACGGCAGGAAAGTCCGGTTGATTGTCTTCCTTTGCGGCAGTCCATAGGATATGTTTGACAGACCGCAAACTGTGTGGATCCCGGGAATCTCCCCCAGGCAACGGCCTTCTTAATCCTGGTAAGCCGTTTCAGGTACTGCTTTTCTGGGGACAAGGGAATCTCCTGTCTATTGCAGGGGGCCGACGGCCTGTTCAACCGCGTGAACAATTTCGCCGGAGACAACCATCTCCCGCACCTTTTCAATATCCCGGTACAGGGGCCGGTCCTCATCCAGGTGGGGGATATGTTTCCTGATGATCCGGTGGGCAGCACCGGTACCTTTACCTGGTTTGAACGGATGAAAGTCGATGCCCTGTGCTGCGGTGAGCATTTCAATGGAAAGAACGTACTCCACGTTATGGAGGATATCCCAGGCGTGGCGGGCGGAAATGCTCCCCATGCTCACGTGATCTTCCTGGCCCGCTGAGGTGGGGATGGAGTCAACACTGGCGGGATGGGCAAGGACCTTGTTTTCGGAAACCAGGGAGGCCGCCGTGTACTGGGAGATCATGAACCCGGAATTTAGACCGCTGTGATGGGCAAGAAAGGGCGGGAGTCCAGACACATGGGGATTCACGAGCCGGTCAATGGTCCTCTCCGAGATATCGCCGATTTCCGCAAGGGCAATACCGAGATAATCCATGACAAAGGCGAGGGGTTCTCCGTGGAAATTGCCCCCGGATATGACTTTTTCTTCATCGGGAAACACGAGGGGGTTGTCCGTGGCGGAGTTGATCTCCACCTCCAGGACCTTTCGGGCGTAATCAATGGTTTCAAGAATGGGACCGTAGACCTGCGGGATGCACCGGAGGGTGTAGGCGTCCTGCACCTTCTCACAGTTCTTGTGGGAGGCGATGATCTCACTCTCAGAAACCAGGGTCCTCATGTTCGCTGCACAGCGCAACTGCCCCGGGTGCGGTCGAATTTGGTGGATTTTTTCATCAAATGCCTTTGAGGTGCCCTTGAGGGCCTCAAGGCTCATGGCCCCGGCCACCTGGGCGTTCTTCATTAGCATAGATGCCTCTGTGGTCACCAGGCACGCCAGGGCCGCCATGACCTGGGTGCCGTTTATGAGGGCAAGTCCCTCCTTGGCCTGGAGACTGAGGGGCTCAATATTTGCATCCTGAAGGACCTTTTCCGAAGGCACGCGTTGACCCTTTATAATGCACTCTCCCTCGCCCGTGAGCACAAGACCCAGGTGGGCCAGGGGAGAGAGGTCGCCGCTTGCACCTACTGAGCCCTGGCAGGGGATGTATGGATAGACCCGGTGATTGAGCAGGGCCAGCAGTGTTTCAACCAGGCGGACTCTGACCCCGGAAAAGCCCTTGGCGAGGGCATTGGCCCGGAGCAGTATGATTCCCCGGACCACATCCTCGGGAAAGGGCAATCCAACATTGGTGGCGTGGCTTCGGATCAGGTTGTGCTGGAGTTTTTCGACCTCTTCGCGGGAAATGCTTTGATTTGCCAGTTCACCCACGCCGGTATTGATCCCATAGACCGTCCGGCCTTCATCAAGGATCTTCCGCACAAACGCGCGGGATTTTTCCATGCGCGGCCTTGCCGCTTCATGAAGGGCCGCCCGGGCACCTTCTCGGCTCACCAGGGTCACCTCATTAATGGTCAGGGAATTTCCGTCAATGCGGACCATGATCGTCTTCCTCCTGGGTCTTTTTCCATTCAATTCCAAGTTGCGACCAAAACGTCATTCCGCGCCAGCCAAACGTGACCGGGAATCCATGGATTGTCTGGATCCCCGTTTTTACGGGGATGACGGATGCATGTCGGTTACATGCATTATACAGAGAAGCAGACATGATCTGTCAAACAATTTAGAAGGCGAAAATATCTGCGGTGGGAAGCGGGAAGAGGCCCGTTGCAGCGCCCTCCTGCAAGAGGCGCTTGATTGCGTGCCTGCCTTCAGGGCCGTGGTCCATGCTGAAGTCATTGACGTAGAGTCTGATATGCTCCTGGATAACCTGCTGATCCATTTCCTGGGCGTTGGTACGTATGTACTCCTGGAGCACCGAAGGATTTTTTCGGGCAAAGGCGAGGCTCTGGCGGATAAGGGCATTTACGTCCTGCGCCCGATTTTTTCCAAGATCTCTTCGGATGGCAATACCGCCCAGGGGAATGGGAAGCCCGGTTTTTTGCTCCCACCATTCGCCCAGGTCCAGGAGGCAGGTAAGACCGTAATTCTCATAGGTGAACCGGCCTTCGTGAATGATCAGGCCGTACGAACAGTCTCCCCTCTCCACGGCCGGCATGATGGTTTCAAACGGCATGGGAATGACGCTTGGCCCATGTCCCAGGAACAGGGAGAGGAGCAGGTGGGCGGTGGTAAGGGTCCCGGGGACCGCGATCACGCTCTGCGCCATGTCTTCCAGCCTCGCACCGGGAGAGGCCACCACCAGCGGACCGCAGCCCCTGCCGAGGGCCCCTCCGCCAGGAAGTAGGGCATAATCGTCCAGGAAATGGGCAAGGGCGGCGATGGAGATCTTGGTAACGTCAAGACTCTTTTCCGCGCAGAGCTGGTTGAGGGTTTCCACGTCCTCCAGGCAGATGGAAAAGGTGAGATCGCCGGTGTCGATCATGCTGTTTGCCAGTGCCCCGAAGATGAAAGTGTCATTGGGGCAGGGGGAATAGCCGAATGAAATTTCCATGATAAAACCCTTCCTTCGTCAAAGTAGATTATTGGTGAGAAATCGGGGTTAAGATTTTTAACAACAAAAACGAAGATTGTTTTTCTCTGGCAGCTCCGTGTCTGGAGCGAACAACGTGGGCCCCCATGGCGGGATCTTCGCTCCGCTGCGACGGGCGTGAAATTCAAATGGTGTCAAGTATCGAAAGCACTGCTTCCTGTGCACGCTCAAAGGCAAGCTCCAGGTTCCAGGTGCTGCGATCCGTCTGACTTACCATGTTGCTGACCGCCCGGAGTTCCAGCATGGGCACTTGGTATTGCCTGCAAATGACTGCAGCGGCGAATCCCTCCATGTTTTCCATGATAACCTCATACCTGTTGCGGTACTGGGCGGCAGTTTCCGGCCGTGATGTCACGGTGGCAACCGTGAGAAACGCTCCCCTGGAAACCCGGCAATTTGCGCGCGGCCTTTCCTGGAGGATGTGGAACGTCTTTTCCATGAGCGCTTGATCCAGGACGCATCCATTTGGGAGAAATGGAAGAACACGGGGCGGGCCCGGTCCTTCCTCAGCTTCCACACCGAGCTGGCCGTGAATTTCCTCGGTCGCGAGCGCAACGTCCCCCAGCGAGAGTCCGAACCCCCCGAATGCGCCGCCGCACCCGGTCACAATGAGCGCATCAGGTGGCTGCACTGCGAACAACGCGCCAAGAGCCCCTGCCGTGTTCACGGTCCCCGGCCCGGTGACCAGGGTGGACACTTCCCGTCCGTTGATGGATCCGGTGTGGAGCTCCATCGGCCCCCGGTGAAAAACCATTTCGCCTGTCATGGCCCGGTTGATCATGGCAAGTTCAGGTGGTACGGCCGCCGCAATGAACAGAGAGGCGAGGGACGTCATGGGACATTGCTCCTGTTTTCCAGCCCCCGACGCAGGAGGTTGACGATGTGCGCTGCCCAGGCTTGTGTTGTTTCACTATCCGCATGCTTCAATTTCAATCCAGCGTCCAGGTGCTCCAGCATGTGCGCCTGGAGAAACCGGTCGAACAACGCATCCAGCATGAACGCAGTATGGGGGACCTCAAGGGTGGGGTCCAGTTCCCCCCGCTCTATACCGGTCTCTATAAGGTCGGACAGGAATTCAAAGGATTCCCGCCGCAGGGAGGAAAGCAGCTTTGCGCAGAAACCCATGTTGCCTTCAAACTGTATTTTCACGTAAAGGGTGTAAATCCTCGGATGCTTTCGGACGAACTGGACGCCGGAGGTGAGGATGGTTTGAAGCCTTAGAAAGAAATTTTCATCCGCTGTCTGGTTCCGTATGGCCTTGAGATATTCCTTCACCATATCCACGGACTGTGAAAACACAAAATGAAACAGCCCCTGTTTATCTCCAAAGTACTGGAAGATGGAGCCCTTCGCAATACCCAGGTTCTGCACCATTGCATTGATACTTGCCTTGGCATAGCCCCTGGCGGAAAACTCCCGCACCGCTTCCCGGAAAATCCTTGCTTTCTTTTTCTGATCCAGTCTTTCAAATGTCTTGAGGACCATGTTTTTTTACCTCATCGAGGGCCGCCGCGATTTCAGTTCTGTCCACATCCCAGATTGTTGCCACCTCGCCCACCTGCTTGGGGAGAATGAAGGGGACCCGGTCGAACCGCTTTTTCTTGTCAAGTTTCATGGCATCCAGGATTGTGGTGTTGGGGGTGGTTTTCCACGCATTATCCGGCAGGAGCGTGGAGATGACGCTTCTGATTCTCCCTAGGCCCCGGGGAGAAAGAAGCCCCCGGTGCCGGGCGATAAGAGCGGCTGCATGCATTCCCAGGGCAACCGCTTCTCCATGGCGAAGGAGTCTGAAATGCGTGGCCGTTTCCAAAGCATGCCCCAGGGTGTGCCCCAGGTTCAGGGTCATCCTTAGATCCTTTTCTTTCTCATCCTTTTCAATAATTCGCTTTTTGACCCGCAAGGCTCGCGTGATTATCTCATCCCATTGATCCATGGTGTGGCGTAACACGTCATCAAGACGGGTTTCACAGAGCTGAAAGAGCGTTTCATCCCCGATGATGCCAGCCTTGACTACCTCAGCAAGTCCTGATTTGAGATCACGCTCATCAAGGCTTTTCAGGAAATTCGGGTCCACCAGTACCATTTCCGGATGATGGAAATTTCCCAGGAGGTTCCTGCCTCCAGCGTGGTTCACGGCCACTTTTCCACCGACACACACATCTGCCTGGGCCAGAAGGGTAGTCGGGATTGAAATGTACCTGATCCCGCGCATGTAAATGGAAGCCAGGAACCCGGCCAGGTCGAGGATTACCCCACCGCCAAGGGCAATGATCAGGTCCCCCCGGCCAAACCGTTTTTGGGCCAGACTGCCTGCAAGCTCGTTGAGAGTTGAGAATGACTTGCTGTTCTCGCCCTCAGCCACTTCCAGCACCAGGAGTCC
Source organism: Deltaproteobacteria bacterium (assembly GCA_003646815.1). Taxonomy (GTDB): domain Bacteria; phylum Desulfobacterota; class DSM-4660; order Desulfatiglandales; family Desulfatiglandaceae; genus B46-G9. The sequence continues at coordinate 6,859 of QMLQ01000130.1, forward strand.
TGATGCGGGAATGGCCAGGGCGTTCATCACTGGCTTTAAATAGAGTGCTGAAACCCTGGCATCGGTGATAAGGGCTGTCTTCCGGTGTTCCCCGAGGTGCCCGAGATAGTGACGGGACTTCTGTAAGGCCCCTGATTCGAGGACAACCCTGGAACCATGGCTTTCCTCCACGTGGATGGCTAATGTTATCATGGGGGAAGCCGCCTTCCCACGGCCCCGGCCACCGCACCGATGTCCGTCATCAACCGGGTAAAAGCATCTAAATTAAGGCTCTGTTCACCGTCAGACAGGGCCTGATCCGGGTGGGGGTGCACTTCCACCATGATCCCGTCCGCACCGGCCGCAACGGCTGCCCGGGCAATGGGGAGAACAGCCTCCCGGTCCCCGACACTGTGACTGGGGTCCAGGAGAACGGGCAGGTGGGAGAGGCGGTGGATCACGGGGATTGCCGAGATATCCGGGGTGAAGCGTAGGTCATTCTGAAAGGTCCTGATACCCCGCTCGCACAGGATAACCTTTGTGTTCCCGCCGAGGAGGATATACTCGGCGGCGGAGAGGAGTTCTTCAATGGTAGCGGAAAGGCCACGTTTTAAAAGTATTGGTTTATCTAAATCACCTAATCTCGTGAGAAGTGGAAAGTTTTGCATATTGCGGGAACCCACCTGCAGAATATCAACACGTTGAGATAGCACTTCGATATGATCAAGGTCGAGGACCTCGGTCACGGTAAGGAGATGGTTTTCCCTTGCCGCTTCCACGAACATGTCGAGTCCCTCCATTCCAAGACCCTGAAAGCTGTAAGGAGAGGTGCGCGGTTTAAACAGGCCGCCCCTGAGCACATGGGCGCCGGCGCTCCTGACTGCATGGGCCAGGGTTCGGATCTGTTCCTCGGACTCAACGGCGCAGGGACCGGCAATTACTGCAACATCCGGGGTTCCGATGCGTACCGGCCCAAGCTCAAAGACCGTGTTGTCGGGCTGATGGGCCCGGCTTGTCAGGTGGAATGCTTGATGTATGGGTTTCATGTTATACCTTCTCCGCCGTGTAAAGGGTCACAATTCCCCCGGTAAGGGAGGTAACGGAAATATGTTTGAACCCTGCTCTTGCAAGCCTGGCCGCCACGTCTCCCGGGGGAGGAAACGCTTCGATGCTCCTGATAAGGTAGCGGTAGGCATCCCGGTCTCCGGTGAGCAGGGTTCCCACAGGAACGAGTATCCACTTGAGGTAGAGACGGTAGGTAGATGCAAACAGGGGGTTTTTCGGCCTTGAAAACTCCAGGATAACAAGGCGCGCACCGGATCGCATCACCCGGATAAGTTCAAGGAACCCCCGGTCCAGGTCTGCTAAGTTCCGGATGCCGAATGCCACCATGGCCCCGTCACAGACTTCATCCTTCAGGGGAAGAGATTCCCCATCTCCACAGACCGGTGCAACCCGTTCCGGGTCGAATTTCCCGTGGAAGCGCTGGATGCCCGTCCTGAGCATGCCCTCGCTGATGTCAATGGCCGCAACAGTGCCCCGGCCACGTTTGAGGAGGGCCAGAGAGAGGGGCAGAGTGCCGGCACAGAAATCAAGAACCCTTCCATCTGCGCACGTACCGAGGGCCTTGACAGCGGCTATACGCCAGGTGCGGTCTATGGAAAGGCTGCAGATGGAGTTCACCAGGTCATAGTTGCCGGAAAGCCCGGTAAACATGCGGGACACATATGCCTTTTTCGCCTTTCCCTTCGGAAGTTTCATGCAGAGTCACCTTCCTTCCCTTTTGACACTCGATTGTTCGTGTTCTTCTCGTCTTGGAAGTAAGATAGGGAAACCGGTTCTTTCAGGAATCCCCGCTTGCGGGAGTACCTGA
>QMLQ01000131.1 GCA_003646815.1 Deltaproteobacteria bacterium
AAGAGGGTTCCAGGGAGGACTTCCTGTGGCAGGCACTCCGGTTTTTCGCCCAGAAAGAATCCAGTTCCTCTCTTTTTCCAGTCCCTGAAGTATTGCACAGAAAAACCGGTAACCGTTTCTCCCAGCATGTCATGCTGGAGCAGGAAAAGGAGGCCTTGGGATTCCTGATTTCAGTTCACCCCCTCGAGTTTTACACGGGTGCTCTGAAAAAAATGGCGTATGTCCACGCTAAAGATTTACCGCGGCTGGTGGGAAAAATGGTGAGCATCGCAGGGTGGCTGGTCATCGGCAAAACAGTCCATACAAAAGAAGGGGATCCCATGAAATTCATCACCTTTGAGGACCCCACCGGCATCTATGAGACGGTTTTTTTTCCGAAAGTGTACCATCAATACTGTCACCTCCTCAATGCTGAAAGACCGTATATTATCAAAGGTAGGGTGGAAGAAGATTTCGGGGCCGTCACCGTGACGGTGCTCCGGATGGAATTCATCCGCATTGGATGAATCAGAGAAATCAGCCCTTAAGGAAGCCCAGGTAATACTGAATAATTCCGGCCTGATCTTCATATTCTTCTCTCTCCCCGCTCTCCCGGATACCCGCCAGAAACCCCTCAGAGATGAAAACAGCCTCTCTTTTTTCACCGACCTTAAGAAGCTTCTTAAAAAGATAATCATAAATAGCACTCTTCACCGACAGCTCGCTCCGGGTAAAAAGCGCTGAAGCCTCGGTCCACTTGTCTTGATCTGCAAGATAGGCAATTGCAAGCCTTGTGTGATCGGATGGGTTAAAGTGGTTTTCAAAAGCCTGTGCAAAAGGAATAGCCTCAGCGATGTAGGATTTCAGGCTGAGAGGAGAGTCCGGGGAGCAGTAATAGTAAGGCGCTATAAATCCTTCTGATGGTTCCCCGTAAAGATGACCTGCTTTTGCCCTGGCAAGGGCGAAACGGCTCAACGGCGTGTCCGGATAAATCCTCCCGCCGATCGTATATTCATAGCGTCTCAACGGGCTTGCCGGATAACGCATCATATAGCCAAGGGTATCATCGAGCGTCTCACGGGTTTCTCCCGGCAGGCCGAAGACAAGAGAAACCGTGCAATCAATGCCGACATCCTCCACCTGCCGCAGCACCTCGAGAATATGCTTCCGCCGGTAAGAACAGCCATTTTGTTCAAGGACCTGGTCGGAAAAACTGTCGCAGGTGAGGACTATGGAAAATCCCGCTTCAGAAAGTAAATGGGCAAAGGGGATATCAAAGGGCCTGGGAAGGAACTGTGAGGCAAAACGAAAATGATCAAACAATTCCGATGAAATGATCCTCTTCAACAGATTGGACGAATGAGTCAGACTGGGAGTATTGAACTCCGTATCCACAAAAAATATACGCTGGACTTCATCATATTTCGTGGAAATGTTTTCCAGCTCCGCAATAATCTCCTCCACAGGCCTGAACACAAATTTCGCCCCTTCAAGCATGGGCTCGACACAATAACTGCAGTGCTGGTTGCATCCCCGCTTTACCTGCACCGGCAGACCGGTGGTCTGATAGGCGTACTGAAATTTGGGTTCTCTTTCCGCTATCCATCCGCTTGGGAAGCCATACTTCTGCCTTGGGTTCCGTCGATATTCTTCCTCGTTCAAAGAAACCAGGTTGGGGACACGGGACAATTCCTCCGTATCAGGATAGGAATCCAGAAATTCTCGAAAGGGTTCTTCGCCCTCTCCAATAATTCCATATCTAAGGTGAAGATTTTTCAGCATGGCCAGTGGGGACATGGTAAAGGCCCCGCCGCCTGCCACCAAAGGCACATCCGGCCTCGCTTCCTGGATGATATCCACGATTTTCTTGAACCAGGACAGGAAATGGAAGGTCCTATACCCTTCTCCCTGGAGGTCACCGTAGGTTTCACATGACATGCATGTATCAAGATTCCTGAATCCCAAACCTATGACATCGGGGTCAATCCGTTCCAGTATCTCCCGAACATTTATTTCCATATCCTCATCGGGCAAGAAGGGGTATTCTACATGGACCTCATGTCCACAATGGCGCAGATGATGCGCCAAAATATCAAGGCCGAAAGGATATACCTGTTTGATCAGGTAGTACCTGTCTGTGTAAAGGAGCAGTACACGTTTCGATGTGATCACGTCATTCATGTCTCATCTTATTGAACGGAACGTGCCTCTGCGAGCAGGAGAGGGAGAAAACATTTGGATATGAAGATGCCACCGAGGAGGAAGGGCGATGCCCTTCCTCCCGGATATATCAAACTCTCATCAATACGGATGCCACATCCTGATGCGGTAGTAGGAGGGCATTTCAGCCTTGGATGGATGTTTGCGGTATTGCTTGATATAAAAAACACCGGTAAACTGATTCACGAACGGAAAACCGGCCTGTGCCCAGCCCACCACGCCACCATGGTATTTCTTGCCGTTTTTAGTGGTGGTTGAGACGCAGTAGACATTCTTGTATCCATACTTGTACAGGAAGCCGGACACATACTTTGCTCTATGTTCAGTACGGCACCAAATATAGATCGTGGCATTGGGATCCTTGATCTTCTTGGGGATCACATACATATGGCCTGCCTGGATATGATCGGTCCCTTCAATGTGGAAGGCATCAAATTCTGAGTCAGTTCGTATATCAATGAGATAGATCGTCTTCCGGTATGCCGGATCAGCCATGGCCTTTTCCCATACTTCGTGCAGTTTGAACACATTAGTCATATGGTCCGCGGGAATTTCGGCGATGAAGCCCTTGTGCACATTTTTCTCATTCGCCTTCAGCGGATTGTTCCCGGCAAAAGCAAAACCAGCCGCACTTACCACAAACGTAACAGCAATCAACAACACAAATACCTTTTTCATTCTGCAACCTCCTTTTGCATTAGTAATCTGAAAATATCACACGCCTTTCAGCGTTTCTCGGAAAACCACCACCTCCTTTCCAGGTCCCGGTGATCCAACCAAAAACTGCCCCGGAATATATTGCCTTGCGCGGTCCAGGTCAAGGGCGAAAATCAAGCACTTTCCACTCAAAAGGCGAATATTATTTTTACCAAAGCGCTCGTTGAAACGCAAGGAAAGAAATGATTTTCTTAAGAAAACATCTTCCTTAGCCTTTCCTTCTCTATTTTTCCCATGGCATTCCTGGGGAGGGATTTGAGGAAAAAAAGCTTTTTTGGGCATTTATAACCGGTGAGATATTTTCTCGTGAATACCGCGAGTTCTTCGGCATCCAAGGAGGAGTTTTCCTGTTTGAGAACAACAGCGGCGCAAACCTTTTCCCCAAAATCTTCATCTGGCAGGCCGAATACCGCTGTCTCATTCACCGCTCTATGCTTTTCCAGTGCGGATTCCACCTCTTTGGGATATATGTTGTATCCACCTGAAATAATGAGCTCTTTGCTCCTTCCCACCAGGTAAAGCCTTAAATCATCTTCTGGATCCTGGTACCCCAGGTCTCCGGACTGCAACCATCCCTCCTGAAAACATTCGGCTGTCTTTTGAGGCATGTTCCAGTATCCCTTGAACACATTATCCCCTTTTACCCAGACCTCTCCAACCTCACCCGCCTTCACGGCTTTCCCTTCCGGGGAAAATATTTTTATTGAAACCCCTAGCAGTGGGTAACCAACGCTCCCGGGTGCCCGCCGATCAGGGTTCAGGGGGTTCGATGTAATCATCTGCGCCTCGGTCATCCCGTATCGTTCAAGGATCCGAAAACCGGTCTTTTCCTCGAATTCCATGAAAAGGTGATCTGAAAGGGGTGCAGACCCACTGATGAAAAGCCGCATGGCCCGGAGATCGGGCCTTTCTGTTTCCCAGTGATGCAAGAGGCGATGGTAGATGGTTGGAACCCCCATAAACAGGGTGATTTTTTCCTGCTCCAGGGTCTTAAGGGTCCTGACAGGATCGAATTTTTCGTGCATGACCACGGTTGACCCGGCATGAAGCGCACCATGCATTGCCACCACCAGCCCATGCACATGAAACAGCGGCAGCACATGAAGCAACCGGTCTGCTTCCGTCCAGCCCCAGGTCTCCTGCAGTGCTTTCATGTTAGAAACAAGGTTCCGATGGGTAATCACGGCCCCTTTGGACCTGCCCGTGGTCCCGGAGGTATAACAGATCATTGCGCCGTCATCACCCCCGGCAGGATAGTCCCTGGGATCTTCCGCCTTGATCTTCCCTGCGCCTGAAATGAGCGAAGGAGAACTGTCCTGGCCCTTTCCATTTGTGAAGATGGTCTGCAGGTTTTTCATTTTTCGGATGGGCATATCAATCTTGGCGAATAACTCCTGTTCTGTGACCAGGAGCGAAGCCCCGGAATCGGAAAGAAAATAGGTAATCTCATCAGCGGTGTACGCAGGGTTCAACGGGACCGTCATGGCACCGATGCACAGGTTTGCCAGATGAATGAACAGGAATTCCATGCCTTTGGGAAGCAGGATGGCAACCCGGTCGCCTTTTTCTATTCCCTTCTGTTTGAGCAGGCAGGCATATTGTGCCGCACTGCGGTCTATATCCAAAAAAGAATAGGTACGGCCGCTGAATAGAACGGCTGCTTTCTCTCCGAACACAACAGCCGATTCAGACAGGATTTTCGCGAGATTCATCCAAAGCACCTTCCTTTACCGGAATTCATTTCCTGTTTGCAAGCCGTCTTTTCAGGAATAAAAATCCAATTCCCAGACCAATCAACACCGCAATTGCAACATTATAATGGACAATAATACTCGACATCTTTTCCCGCACAACCTCCCAGTTTGTTCCCAGGGAGTAGCCCACCCAGATCCAGATGAGATTCCAGACGCTGCAGCTGATGAATGCCAGGAATGCCGCCTTCACCATGCCGAGCTTGGATATGCCTCCCGCCACGGCGATGGCCGAACGAATGCCCGGGAAAAACCGGTTCAGTACAATGAGGAGATACCCGTATTTCTGAAACCAGCTTTCCGCCTTCAGGATATCCTTTGCCTTGAAAAAGCGGTAATCACGTTCCAGGAAAAAGGCCCTCCCGAGGTATGTCCCAACCCAGAAAAGGAAGAGAAACCCGACAGTGCTTCCAACCGTGGTCGAGACATACACCCATAAGAAATGGAGGCGATGGGTGCCCACCAGGAAGGCACCGAACGCGGTGATCGTATCGCCTGGAATGGGCGGGAACACATTCTCCACAAACGCGCTCACCCCCAGGGCGACATAGAGCAACACCGCGGGAAGCGTGTTCATCCATTCCAGGAACCGGTCAATATACGGCATACGGGCGTCTCCAGAAAAAATTGAGTGGATTATCCAGCTTTCGTCATAAAAAAACAACCCATGATTTTATCTTGACGGATTCCGTGGGCATCTGTTATCAAGAGCCCCTGATCCGGATAAACCGGAAATGACAAATGTCAAAGCTCAAATGTCATTTGTCCCGCTTTAACGGGAAGGGAAACCATATGGCAAAAAAGAAGATAACACGGAAGCAACTCCTCAAAGAACCGGATGAATTTCTGACCCTGTCCGGAAAGGCCTTCAATTACGCCAGGACCCATGTAAAACAGCTCCAATACATGGGCATTGTCCTGGGTGCACTCGTGCTCCTTTTCTTCGGCGGGTACTCTTATTACAAGTATATCAACAAAAAAGGACAGGAAACCTACAATCAGGCCTATGAAGTTTTCAAGAATGATTTCAAGCCGGATATGAACCTGGCGGATCTCAAAAAATCAGGCGAGCTTTTCCACAAGGTGGTGGAAAAATATCATCTTTCCAAAGCTGCCCGTCTTGCCCTCCCGGAAGAAGCGTACGTGAAATTTCTTCACAAGGACTATGACGGCGCGGTTTCCCTTTACCGGGAAGTTCTGGACAAAGTCTCCGGAAACGAGCATTACGAGGCACTCGCCCGGCTGGCCCTCGCGGCATGCTACGAGCAAAAAGGGGAACTCCAGACGGCAATTGTCACCCTGAAACCGATTCTGGATGAGAAAAGCAACCCCTTCGGAGAACCTGCCCTTTTTCACATGGCCCGTCTTTACCGCCTCAACCACCAGGTGAATGAAGAAAAGCAGGCCGTCAAGAAATTTACGGAAACATACAAAAATTCCCCCTTTCTCCCCATGATCAAAGCGCATCTGTAATACGAGTGCATCCTGCCAATCAATCCAGGGAAAAGGGTTTTTTCTTGACACTCTTTTCCCCTTTCAATAGTCTCCTTGAATAGCTACTATATAGCTTCAGGAAAGGAGGGTTACTATGATCATCGGGGAAATTCTGGCTAGGAATGCGCGGATGTACGGTGATGAAATTGCCTTAATTGAAAGGGAGCCGGCCAAGGACAAGCGCGTTTCCATCACCTGGAAAGAGTTCGACGATACAGCGAACCGTATTGCCAATGCCCTCATCTCAAAGGGAATCAGGAAGGGTGACAAGGTTATTCATCTCATGATGAACTGCCTGGAATGGCTCCCGCTCTATTTCGGCATCCTGAGAACAGGCGCCTGGGCTGTCCCGCTTAACTTCAGGTTCACGGCCAAGGACATCCGCTATTGCGCGGAAATCGCCGAGGCCAAGGCCATGATCTTCGGTGAAGAATTCATAGACCGGGTCAATACTATCAAGGAAGACCTCGGAAGCATCAAGGACTACATATTTGTGGGCCCCGATGAGCTGAAACCCGGGTATGCCGAAAGCTACGATGCTTTCACGAAGACAGGGGCTCCTGAAAACCCTTGTGTGCCGGTCAATCTCCTGGACGAGGCAGCGCTCTATTTCACCTCAGGCACAACCGGCACTCCCAAGCCCATCCTCCTGACCCAACGAAACCTTGAATCAGCCTGTATCACCGAAAACCGGCACCACAACCAGACTCATAAAGACAACTTCCTTTGCATTCCCCCGCTCTATCACACGGGTGCCAAGATGCACTGGTTCGGAAATTTTATCGTGGGTGCACCGGCGGTGATCCTGAAAGGAATCAAGCCCCAGTGGATCATCGAAGCAGTCTCAGAGGAAAAATGCACCATCGTCTGGCTGCTCGTTCCCTGGGCCCAGGATATCCTGGTGGCCATTGAGAACGGTGAATTGAAGCTTGAAGAGTATCAGCTAGACCAGTGGCGGCTGATGCACATCGGCGCTCAACCGGTTCCGCCAAGCCTCATCAAGAACTGGAAAAAGGTCTTTCCTCACCACGACTATGACACCGATTACGGGCTGAGCGAGACCACCGGTCCCGGCTGTGTTCACCTGGGATTGGAGAATGTCCACAAGGTAGGTGCCATCGGAATACCGGGTTTTGATTGGGAATACAAGATTGTTGACAGCGACCGCAATACCTTGCCCAAGGGTTCGGTGGGAGAGCTTATGGTCAAGGGACCTGGGGTCATGAAAGAATACTACAAAAACCCGGAAGCTACTGCAAATACCCTCTTTGATGGTTGGCTCCTGACCGGGGACATGGCCCGGGTGGATGAAGACGGTTTTATCTGGCTTGTGGATCGGAAAAAGGATGTGATCATCTCAGGTGGGGAAAATATTTTCCCAGTGGAAATAGAGGACTTTCTCCTCGAAAATCCAAAAATCCAGGATGCTGCCGTTATCGGGGTGCCGGACGACCGTCTCGGCGAAATCGTAACGGCCATCGTCCAGCTCAAGCCCGGCCAGGAAATGACCGAGGAAGAATTCCTGGCTTACTGCGAGGCGCTTCCCCGGTATAAGCGGCCGCGGAAAGTCTTCTTTGATGCAGTACCACGAAATCCGACCGGAAAAATCGAAAAACCAAAATTGAGGAAAAAGTACGCTGGCAGGGCTGAGAGCTTCAAGATTTCCTGAACCAGGAAAGACGGGAGAGGCAAGCTTTTTTCTTGACTTTTGGAGGTCGCTTCATTAGGGATTTACTATAGCTAGATTATAGCTGTTTTATGGCTTTCGGAAATTTTTTCCGATCTATTTAACTCTTAAAAATCGGGGGGAATCATGCATAAACTATTAACAGACTCGCCAGGGAAAGAAATGCTTCTGCTGGGAAATGAGGCCATTGCCCGGGGGGCGATCGAGGCCGGACTGGCATTTGCCACCTGCTATCCGGGGACTCCTTCATCGGAGATTCCAGAACAGTTTTTCAAGATCAGCCAGGAATCGGATCTTTATTTTGAATACTCCACCAATGAAAAGGTTGCCCTGGAAGTAGGAGCGGGTGCCGCGGTTTGCGGCCTCCGCACCATGGTAACCATGAAACACGTCGGGGTCAATGTAGCGGCCGACCCCCTCATGACCCTTGCCTATGTTGGAACAAAGGGAGGCATGGTGATTATCACGGCGGATGACCCCTTCCTCTTCTCCAGTCAGAACGAACAGGACAACCGCTTCTACGCGCGTCTTTCCGGTCTGCCCATGCTGGAGCCCACAGATCCCCAGGAAATGAAAGATGTTACCATAGAGGCACTGGAACTTTCCGAAGAATTGGAATCACCTGTATTCATCAGAACCACAACCAGGCTCAATCATATCCGCGGGAGCGTAAAACTCGGTGAAATGAAACCCATTAAGACAAAGGGGTCTTTCCAAAAAAATCCCTTCCACTTCGTTACAGTCCCCGCAGTGGGCCGCAATCTGCACAAGCTGCTCCTTCAGAAATATGACCAGGCCACTGAAA
>QMLQ01000132.1 GCA_003646815.1 Deltaproteobacteria bacterium
ATGAGTTTGTGGAGGCAGCCAGGGGGGTAAAAAAGGGTTATCCGGATTCGCAATTTCTTCTTTTAGGGCGGCGGGACGAGAGAAATCCCTCTGTAGTCGCGAAAGAAGACCTGGAAACTTGGCAATCCGAGGGCATTGTAAAGTGGCTTGGTGAGGTAACAGATGTTCGGCCCATTATGGTAGAGGCGGATGTCATTGTTCTCCCTTCTTACAGGGAGGGGTTGCCGCGCTCTTTGCTCGAAGCAGCGGCCATGGGGAAGCCGGTGATTACAACCGATGCTGTTGGTTGCCGGGATGCAGTGGAGCATGGTCGGACAGGTCTGATGGTGCCGGTGAAAGATTCAGCAGCTCTTGCAGACGCAATGAAGGAAATGATCAAGAACCCTGAGATGCGTTCACGCATGGGAAGAGAAGGCAGACGAAAAGTGGAGCGCGAGTTTGATGAGAAGATTGTGCTGAAGAAAATTCTTGAGGTGTATGGGTGTGAAAAACTGAGTGCCTGAACGGACAAGACATCCTGGTGGAGCCTATGCCTCAGGCCAAAAGAGAGAGGAGTATCAGGTTGTTTACTTATACGTAGCATTATGGTAATCTACGTATAACAAGAAGAGGACGAAAAAGGTGGCAATGGAAAAACTTCCACTGGAGACACTGACTCTTTATGCCGAGCTTATGGAGCAGCTCATGGCCCTAGAGACGCACCGCTCCATCGGACGCGTTTCCGGATGCTTTACCACGAAGACAGTGAAGAGTGAAACCTATTATTACTATCAATATTCGGACCCAGGGGGCGTCTTGCGTCAGGCCTACATCGGAAAGAAAACCCCCGCTCTTGAGCGGGTGGTTGAGCGGTTCCTTACCGAGCGTGAAACATTCAAGGAAGACATGGCACAGATCCAGCGGCTTTGTGCCCAACTGCGATTGGGCGGTGTACTGATTACGGACACGGCGTCAGCAAGGGTGCTGAAAGCATTTGCGGAGAGCGGGATATTTCATTTGAATGGTGTTTTGGTGGGCACGCATGCCTTCACGGTTCTCGGAAACCTTCTTGGTGTACGGTGGAAGAACTCAGCCGCAAAGACCCATGATATCGACATCGCAAGCGGGTCGAGGATGAGTGTGGCGATTCCTCACATTCAGGCCGATCTCCCCCGGACACTGGAACGACTTGAGATGGGCTTCCTTCCGGTTCCTCAGCTTGATCCAAAGAATCCGTCAACGTCATTCAAGGTGCGGGGCAAGGCGCTTCGCGTAGATATCCTCACCCCGGAAGTCAGTTCAACCGACCGGGGTCCTGTTTTCATATCGGCCTTCAAAGTTGCTGCTCAACCTCTGCGTTTTCTGGACTACCTGATTGAAAGCCCGGAAAAGGGGGCCGTAGTCAACGGGGGGGGTGTTTTGGTGAATGTGCCGACCCCTGCAAGATATGCCTTTCACAAGCTGATTGTTTCCGGGGAGCGCGGAGTGGTCATGCACGATAAGATTGAGAAAGACCTTCTGCAGGCTGCACAAGTGTTTTCAGCGCTGGCGGATGAGCGCCCCGGAGACCTGCTGCTTGCCTGGGACGAGATTAAGCGTCGCGGCCCAAGTTGGGTTAAACAGGCATATATCGGCCTTTCTGCCATGGCAAAACGACATGAAGCTGAGCACGGAATGCTTATCGAGGTGCTCCCCGAACTGGGGGAAACCGGAAAGAAATGAGGAGCAAGGCCCCGGTTTGGGAGTGGTTGCTGTGGGACTAACGCTTTACAAGTATATTTTTGACGAAATATGGCCCACGTTCTTGGTGAGCCTTTTCGTCGCCGTCTTTATCATTCTGGCAACGAGGATGCTTTCCATCATTGAACTGGTGGTAAACCGGGGTGCCCACGCGGTTCAGATGGGATTGATGCTTCTCTACCTGGTGCCTGATATCGTGGTGTTCGCACTGCCCGCTGCGACGCTCATGGCCGTGCTGGTTGCGTTTCTCAGATTATCCGCAGACAGTGAGATCATTGCCATGAAGGCCAGCGGGATCAGCCTGTACCAGATGTTGCCGCCGGTGGTCCTGCTTTCTCTCGTGGGTTTCGTCCTTGCGCTTCTCCTAAACGCCTTTGCGGTACCCTGGGGGAACAGGTCCTTCAAGGACATGGTTTTCCAGATCGCCCGGTCTCGTGCTGACCTGGGAATCAAGGAGCGGGTTTTTTCCGAACCGTTTGACAATGTCATGTTCTATGTGAATCACCTTTCAGCCCATGATCACGTCATGAAAGATGTATTTGTGGTGGACAGGCGCGACAAAACAGCGACGAACACCATTGTAGCAAAGAACGGAGAAATTCTTGTTGATCCGAATAAACGGTCCATTACTTTGCGGTTCAGGAAGGGGACTATTTTCGTGGTTGAGAAAACCCTCGTATCGGCCAGGACCATACGCTTTGAAACGTATGATCTGCACATCGGGCTCCATGACATTATGGCTGCGCTGCAGTCCCGGAGAAAGCATGCCAGTGAAATGAAGGTGGGGGAGTTGCTGAAGGGGATAGGGTCGGCCGAACCGACAACACGTCTGTATAATAAAATGAAGATAAAGCTCTATGAGAAACTCTCCATCCCCCTGGCTGTTTTCCTCATGGGACTGATCGGAGCGCCCCTGGGTGCGCGCATCAGGGCGAGAGGCCGGTCTGCCGGGGTTGGAATCAGCCTGGCTATTTTTGTGGCCTATTATGTGAGTTTCACCGGGGTGGAGAGAATTTGCGAAACCGGTGCCCTTGCGCCCGAGATCGGGATTTGGCTCCCGCATATTTTCTTGCTGCTGGCATGCCTGTATTTGCTCAGGAGGGTTTCCCGTGAGCGTTCAATCAATATTTTCAAGCGAACAGCGGAAGCCTGAGCCGGACAAGCCGGAAAGAAATAAATGCCAAAGCTCAAATGCCAAAACAACTTGGAATCAATGACATCAGAATTCATCATAGTCCACGCCGTTCCCAATGAAGTCATTTGGCATTGGACATTGATTTGACATTTGGATTTTGAAAGTTGACATTGTGCAGAGTTCAATGAAGAACGCTTCTGTTCATTTTGCACAGAAACCTCATTCATACTGAGACAGATATTTTGGTTTTGCAATCACCCATCCATATTGCTCTTGTTGCCGCAGGCATAAGCTTCTTGCTTTGCCTTGTCCTGACACCCCTGGTGAGGAAACTTGCACTCAAGAGCGGGCAGGTGGCCGTGCCCAAGAGCGACCGGTGGCACCGAAAGGAAACCGCCCTCCTGGGCGGTATCGGTATTTTCTGTTCAGTCGCTGCAGGATGGATTATTTTTTCCTGGGCGCTTGGTTGGGAAGCCTATGGAAGACCCTATTTACCGTTGATGCTTTGCGCGGCAGGCATGTTTCTGCTGGGGCTTGTGGACGATATCCGCAATATGGATCCACAGCACAAACTGGCAGGCCAGATCGTGATTGCCTGTGTTATTGTTTTTCTTGGACTCAGGCTTTCCTGGACCGGTTCACATACCATCAACCTGCTCCTGTCCATCCTCTGGATTGTGGGCATCACCAATGCCTTCAACCTCCTTGACAACATGGATGGGCTGGCCGCCGGTATTGCCATGATCGGTGGCGGGTTTTTTTGTGTTTATCAGGTACTCAGCGGCGGATCTCTTCCTGCTATCGGACCTTTGTTGTTGATCGGCGCTATTTATGTGGGTGCGCTGGGAGGCTTCCTGGTTTATAATTTCAACCCCGCATCCATATTCATGGGAGATGCCGGAAGCCTCTTTATCGGGTTCATGATGGGATGTTTGACCATATTGGGAGTGCCTTCGCAAACACACCATGAGAGCTTCATCCACATCCTTTCCGTGATTGCCATCCCCGTCTTCATCGTGTTTATCCCTATCCTGGACACCACTTTTGTCAGCCTGATGCGCAAGCTGTTCCGCAGGCCCATTTCCCGGGGGGGGCGTGACCATTCCTCGCACCGGCTGGTCGCCATCGGCTTTTCCGAAAAGACTGCCGTCCTCGTCCTGTACGGGTTTTCCATAATATCCGGAATCCTGGCCCTGGGTATGAAATACCTGAACGTGGGCATCTCCATCGTGATTACGATCTTTTATGTTCTCTCCGTGATCCTGTTCTGGGTGTACCTGGGAAAAGTCCAGGTCTATTCAGAGAAATCCATCGTATCTGAGGAGAAATCCGGCATCCTCACGCCCGTGCTCGTGGAGATTACGTACCGGAGAAGGCTGTTCGAGGTCCTGCTGGATTTTGTGCTGATCTGCGCTGCCTATTACACGGCCTACCTGTTGCGATTTGAGGGTGCCCCGGGAGGGAACCTCAATTTTTTCCTCAGGTCGCTCCCAATCCTGATCGCTTGTCAGCTCCTTGCGTTCTATTTTTTCGGTGTGTACCGGGGAGTGTGGGAAAGCACCGGCATCAGGGACCTGGTGGGCTACGTGGAGGGCATCACCGCTGGAACCGTGGGGACAATCCTCGTTCTTCTCTTCATGTACCGGTTCCAGAGCTTTTCCCGGGCCGTGTTTGTCATTTACTGGGGGCTCATGGTCATCCTTGTTTCGCTTTCGCGCCTCTCGTTCAGGCTCATGGATGAAGGTATTAGAAACGGGAATCCCGAGGGCAGGCGCACCCTTATTTACGGAGCCGGCATTGGCGGGCAGATGATGCTTAAAGAAGTGGAGACAAACAGGGACCTTGATCTGAATATCGTGGGATTTGTTGACGACAATATCAGGCTCCGTGGAAGGAAAGTGAAAGGATATGCTATCATGGGGAGTGGGGCGGATCTTGAAAATCTAATTAAAGAACATGATGTCAGGGAAGTGATTATTTCTTTCAGGATCAATGGTGAAGAGAAAAAAAGGGAGATTAGGGAGCTTTGTAAACAGAAAGGTTTTGAGACGAATGTCAGGCAGATGCGGTTGATCATTTCTTAGGCAAGATGAACAGGATCAATTTGACAATGTCTTGATTCCGGTGAAATGATGATGAAGAGAAAAAGGGGTTGCGAACGCAACCCCTTTTTTGTTCACAGCATATATATCTACCCGAAAGTGAATCCCAGAGGCAGGGTCTCCTCAGGAGTTCCTTCAGGCACCCAGGAAAGGTCGGTAATGGTGTACGTGGGATCGAGGGTTCGAAAAATGGGCACAACGCGCATCCCGATCTTGGGCTCGCCCAAGGACAAATAGCTCATGAGGATGGTTGAAACGCCCTCAAATTCCACGTTGATGAACCTGATGGGCTTTGCCAGGGTGTTGAAGGCCCCTGAACGCTCGCACACCATGAACGTGTGGATCTTTGCGGTTTTTTTGCAGACATCAGTTAGGTCGATAACCGTGTTTTTCCCGAGGCAATCAGGGCAATGGATGCGAAACGGCAGGTAAATAGTGCCTTTGAACTCGCAGTCGGGATTGTCGCACCTGGTGCCATGAATTTTCCCTTTCCCAAGGTTTTCAAAAAAGACTGCTTCACCCCCGTAGGTGTGGATGTAGGTCATGTCCCTGGGGTTGGTCACTCCCACCAACCGCCATGCCTGATCTTCATCCCGGATGGGGACGTTAGGGGTAATGTGATGGAAATCACCACTTGGGCGATATTTTCCGTTCTTGACGGTAACTGTTCCAAATATGCTCATGTCTTTCCCTCCTCTTATGCGTCTTCTTTGAGAAGATGATCAGGATCCATCAGGATCGTGGCCGTCACGTGAGACCCGACACCCGCGTGGCTGATGGCCAGGGCGCGGTGGGCGTCTTTCACCTGGAGGTCGGTCCAGTCATCCGGCTTCTGTCTGCCAAACTCGTCCCAGAGCTTCTGATCACCGTGCATTTCCGCCCACCGGTTCCAGAGGTGAGTGGCAATTTCAAAGGTCTGCATGATGCCTGTGGCGCCCACGGCGTGCATGCATCCGATGAGACCGCCCGACAGGTTGGATGGGAGTCTCCCGGGTTCACCTGTGTGGGGATTGATGTGGTAACAGTCGCCTGACTCCACATAATCCCTGCCGTAGCCGTATGGCCGGAGCCCGATATCTTCGTAGGTCTGGACGTCACTGATGGTGAACGCGTCATGGAGCTCAATAACATCCAGGTCTTCCATGGGGTCCACAATCCCTGCCATCCGGTACCCGTACCAGGCAGCCATCCTGGCGGCAAGAAACCCGGTAAATCCAGGATACCGGTCCCCGCCGGGGAATTTTTCACCCAGGTCGGCATATTGATCAGACGATTCATTGGGAAGCAACGGGATTTCCATGTCTCTTCGGCATGCGGGCCGCAAGGTATGTGATCCGGCGGAAACCCAGATTCGGAGAGGCTTGTTTTTCGTATTTTTGGTCAGCTCCATGGCTGTTTTTTCATCACAGATGATCGCGCAGGCCGCTCCCACACTCATGAGACAGCAGTCCAGGGCACGGAGGGGGTAGGCGACCACGGGCGACTGGAGGACATCATCCACCGTGATTTTCATGGGGGCTTGGGCGAAGGGGTTGAACCGGGCATAGCCATGGTGCTTCACCGATATTTCCGCCAGGGTCCTGCGAAAGGAATCCTCTTCCTTGCCGAAGACCTGCCAGTACTTCTGGGCCATGACCGCGTAATACCCGGTGTAGATGTGTCCCAGGGGGGTTTCCCAGTCCTTGTCGGCAGCGCAGGAAATCAGATGGTTTCCTTCGTCAGTGGGCACTTCATCCATGCGCTCCCAACCTATAGCAAGGGCACAATCTGAATAGCCCGAGGCGACAGCCTTGACCGCCTCCCAGAGGGTCGATCCGCCGGTGGCTCCCCCTGTTTTTACCCCGATATTTCCCAACGGATCAAGTCCCAGGCGGTCATGGATCACTGCCTCGCCCAGGAGTTGATCACCGAAGTGATCGGCAAAGTGGCCGTAATAGGCCGTGTGGATGTAGCTTTTCAGTTCCGCGGGTGTCTTGTCAATCAGTTTTGCTGCCATGGTAAGGGCATCGACGGCCAGTTCTTCCGTCCTTTTTTCCGGTATGGCCCGGTCAAATTTTGACTGGCCGGCGGTTACCAGGTAAACCGGACGCATTAGTTTGGGTACCTGCAATTGTCTTTCGCTAAATTTAATCATACCGCTCTCTCCTTTCTGTGTGGATTGCTTGTTTCTTTTAATAAGACCGCGGCAAGAAGTCAAATACAATTTGAGAGCAGGCCATGGTGCAGATTTGGGCCTGTAGGCGAAATAGCTGCGCATCAGGCTTTTCCCATTGACAAGAAGCGGCTGGAATTCTATAAAGTGAAATGTTTGACGTGGTCAAACATTTGAGATAGACGCAAGAAGTAGGAAGGCCATTTTGCTCGTGAGAAAAGCGGGCTAACAGAAAGTCAGGAGCATTATTATGGATTTCAGCCTTTCCATGGAGCAGGAGATCCTGCGGAATTCAGTACGGCAGTTCGCGGAAAAGGAAATCAAACCGGTAGCCCGGGAGCTGGACGAAAAGGAAGAGTTTTCCTATGAGACCATGCAGAAGATGGCCGAGATAGGACTCTTCGGTATGTTCGTTCCTGAAGAATACGGTGGCCAGGGCATGGACTATGTGTCCTATATCATTGCCACGGAGGAGATAGCCCGGGTGGACGGGTCCCATGCAGCCACGGTGGCGGCGGGCAATTCGCTCGGAATCGGTCCGCTCTACTATTTCGGCAGCGAGGAGCAAAAGCGCAAATATCTCCCCAGGCTGTGCAACGGGGAAGCCCTCTGGGGGTTCGGCCTCACGGAACCCAATGCCGGATCCGACGCGGGGAATTCGAAGACCACTGCCGTGCTGGAAGGAAACGAGTGGGTCGTAAACGGAAGCAAGATTTTTATTACCAATGCTTCGACGGACATAAGCGCCGGTGTCACCGCCCTCTGCCGCACGGGAACCAGGGATGATGGACGTCCCGAGCTGTCCTGCATCCTGGTTGAGCAGGGAACGCCCGGGTATGAGGCCAAGGCCATGCACGGAAAACTCATGTGGAGGGCCTCCAATACCAGCGAGCTCTATTTCGATGACTGCCGCGTACCCCAAGAAAACCTGCTGGGCCTCAGGGGCCACGGCTTTCACCAGATGCTGGACACCCTGGACGGGGGCCGTCTTTCCATCGGCGCCATGGGGCTCGGCGGTGCTCAAGGCTGTTTTGAGATGGCGCTCAAGTACAGCAGGGAACGGGAACAGTTCGGCAAACCTATTTCCAATTTTCAGATTAATGCATTCAAGCTGGCAGACATGGCAATGGAGATCGAGTGCGCGCGCCTGATCCTCTACAAGGCCTGCTGGCTGCGTGACAACAAGAAGCCGTTCGCCAAAGAAGCTGCCATGGCCAAGCTGCACTGCTCCGAGGTCATGTACCGCTGTGCCAACCACGCGGTTCAGCTGCACGGCGGGTACGGGCTCATGAAAGAATATGACGTTGAGCGATTTTACCGGGATCAGAAGCTTCTGGAGATCGGCGAAGGGACTTCCGAGGTACAGCGCATCGTCATTTCACGCCTGATCGGCGCGATTTGAGAATGCCTCCATGGCTTCTTTTACCAATTCCTCTCCACACCCTTCATACCGCGGTGAAAAATGAAAAGGATGGAGGTGCTTCACTCCCGC
>QMLQ01000133.1 GCA_003646815.1 Deltaproteobacteria bacterium
CATTGAAGACCCTGTCCAGGTGGCGGAATTGTGCAGGAACCTGCAGAAAATGTCGTTGCGCCACGCTGAGATCCCCTTGTTCCTGGCAGTGGACCAGGAAGGAGGAAGGGTGGCCAGGCTCAGGGCCCCTTTTAGGGAATTCCCCGGGCAAACCGCCATCGGTGAATCAAAGGACCCGGTGCAGGAGGCCTTAGAGTTTGCCCGTGTCACTGCCAAAGAGATGGGAATGGTGGGGCTCAATATGGATCTGACGCCGGTACTGGATGTGCCCAGGGGCTCTCCTGAAAAGCATCTTCAGGGACGTACGTTCAGTGAGGATCCAGCCCGGGTTGCCTTGCTGGGCCGGACCGTAATCAGAGAACTCCAGAAAAACAATATCATGGCGGTGGGAAAACACTTTCCCGGGCTCGGGGGGGCTGACAGGGATCCGCACAAGAAGCTTCCCCAGATTCTTCTGCCCAGGGAAGAGATGGAGTCGATGGATATCCCTCCATTCAAGGCAGCCGTGGACGCGGAGGTATGCGGAATCATGAGTTCTCATGCGCTCTATCCCTCCCTTGACCCGGAGAAACCGGCAACTCTTTCGAGCTCTATTCTGACCGGGCTTTTGCGGGATAATCTTGGATTTCAGGGGCTGATCATCACGGATGACCTGGAAATGGGAGCCATCTCCAGGGAGAGCGGTGTTGTGGAGGGCGCTGTGGAGGCATTCCAGGCGGGGGCTGATATCCTTCTGATCTGCGCGGATCAGGAGCAAGTAGTGAAGAGCATGGAACGGTTGAGAACGATGCTGCTTACCGGTGAAATAGAACTCAAGAGATTCCGGGAATCACTCGACCGCATCGCAAGGGCAAAGGAACGTTTTTTGAAAAAGACAAGAATTGTTTCCATGAGCGAGGTCAAGGAATATTTTGAAAAGGGTGGGCCATGAGAAGTGCCCCCCAGTTTTCAAGAGAGAAGCGTTGGAGGATGGCAAGTCCCGCCTTGCCAAAAAAAACCGCCATCTCTTGAAGCAAACTTTCCCCGAATCCGGATACAACGGCGATACCGTTCCTTTTCAAATGACTGGGGATGTTAAACCCGGTCCTGAAAAGAACTGCGGGCACCAGGTTGGCAAGGATAAGATCGTAGAGCCCCGCCGCTTGTTCCCATGACCCTGTTCTGATCCGAACACTTTCCGACAGGCCGTTGTGTTGCACATTCCGTTTGGCGGTCTCGGCGGCCGCTCCATCTATTTCGACCCCCAATGCTTTTTTCGCACCCAACCGAATAGCGGCCATGGCGAGGAGGCCGGAGCCGCAACCAAAATCAAGCACGCTCCATGAGGGGAATGTATCCCTGGTCGATTTTCCATGGGCCATGCCCTCGAGGATTTGAAGGCAGAGTCTCGTGGTGGGGTGTTTCCCCGTCCCAAAGGCGTGGCGGGGGTCCAGGATGATGGTATGGGGTGCAAAATCCCCCCCATATGATGGGGTCCAGGGGTGGATGGTGAGAGATGAAACAGGCTTGAAGGGTTCAGGGCCGTCTTCGCTGGTGCAGGAGGGTTCCGCGTACCCGAGGTTGCGCACTCTTATCTGCAATTGATCACGGAGACCGGTTTGTTGTTCCACGATGGTGATGAGGGACCCAATTCGTGCCAGTTTCCTGTTCAGGAGTTCGGGGTCTGTTTCCTTTAATGTGATTGATTTGAATATTGCGGGACAGGAATGAGATGCAGATAAATTGACCGGGTCGAATGACTCCCGGGCCAGGAGGTGCGAGATTTTTTCAATGGCCTGTGGCGGGCCCTCAATGGTTATTTCAAATTTCATAAACTCCTTTCAGATCCCAGGTTGCTTACCATATCCACCTTTGCCTGCAGGAGCCCGCTTTCTCCCGGCAAAATAATTACATCTTCTGGCCGGATGCCGATTTCCACCTCGATCTCCATTGCCTTAAATTTTCGTTCCTCCAGACCGAGAGAAAAACCCCTCCCTTCGAAAATCAAATGGCCTTCTTTGGTTTGAAGGAGCCATTTCAAGATGTTAATTTCAGGTGAACCTATGAATGTGGCGACAAAGGTATCTGCCGGCTCTGCATAGATCTTGTCTGGGGGGCCTGATCTTGTAGTAGTTGAGGGCCTCGACCATTTCAGGGGTGTTGAGGTCGACATTGCCCGAAGCATTTACCAGGCGCACGTCATTGGAGAGGGCGATATGCTCGAAAACCTGCTGGGTGTATATTTGGCCCGGATCGGTTGCGGCTTCAAAACCCCAAATGAAAGGCGGGTTGTGCAAGGTCCTGGCAGCCGCAATGATCTTTTCCCAGGTATTTGGTACAGGCAGCCCTTTTTTCTCGAACAGGTCCTTTCGGTAAAGCAGGAGCTGCCCCCAACCGTCTGCGGGAACAGCTGCATACCCCTGCGCCATCTTTACAAGGTTCAGCGGCCCTCTTCCAAAAGTGGTTTCGCCGAGAATATGCACGCTTCGGGTTGCAGATTCACAGTCAAGTATTTCTGCCTCAGCCCAGCCAACAGTAAAATCGATGGGATGGAAGATTACATCCGGGAGAGATCGGGCTGCGAAAGCTGCCGTAACCCTTTCGGCAAGACGGTTTTCCTGGATGGGAATCACTTTTATTTGAATCCCTGTTTTTTCGGTAAACATGGCACCGATTTCTTTTTGGACATTTATGCGGTCATTTTCCACCTCGGTGGTCCAAAAAGTGACTTGCCTGTTTGCGCCGGCATCTTGTGCGAATGCTCCCAAAACACAAAGGAGAGTTGCAAAGAAAAGAAGGGCTGTCCGCATTCTGGAGTTTCTCCTTCTATGAACAGCATTTATGGAAGAGGTGGATCGGGAACATTTTGCAGGCTGAAAAGGCTCATGCACGGTAAGCTGCATTTGCGTAGAGGTTGATAAGCTCTTGCTTTTCCAAAAAAATAAGTATAATAAAAGAGCCCCTTGGAGTCAAGGGGGAAATGGCGGGAGGTGCAGCGAAAGCCTTTGCCGGCCCACCTTTTTGCTTGAAAAATATTCAACGATAGGATTATGGTAAAAATTTATCCTTAGCCCGCCTGGTGCCCCGTGTGCGGGGAAGGCTGAATAACGAGGTGAAGAAATGAAACTAGCTATCAGTGGTAAGGGAGGAGTGGGAAAAACAACCTTTGCCTCCTTCCTTATCAGGAGTCTTGCGGACAGCGGAAAAAAGGTCCTTGCCATTGATGCCGATCCTGATGCCAACCTGGCACAGGCCCTCGGCGTCAAGGACAGCGGAAAGATCGTACCGATCTCCCTGATGAAGGAACTCATTGAGGAACGAACCGAGGCAAAGGTGGGTGCCATGGGCTCGTTTTTCAAGCTGAATCCCAAGGTGGATGACTTGCCTGAAAAGTTGTCTGCAGAGGTGAACGGCGTGAGGGTGATGGTCTTGGGAGGGGTGAAGACAGGGGGCGGAGGATGTATCTGTCCTGAGAGTGTCCTGCTCAAGAACCTGGTGCGGCATATCGTCCTGGCCAGGGATGAGGTGGTGGTGCTGGACATGGAGGCGGGTCTGGAACATATGGGAAGAGGAACCGCCATGGCCGTGAACCGCCTCATCGTGGTTGTGGAGCCGGGAAGAAGGAGCATCGAAACCGCCCACCAGATTCGCAAGCTCGCTGCGGACATCGGGGTCAAGAACCTGAGCTTCGTGGGAAACAAGATCAGGTCGGAAAAAGACAGGGATTTTCTCTTAAAAGCGATGCCGGATTTTGATTTTCTGGGATTTATCCCGTTCCGGAGTGAAATCATTGAGGCTGACCTGGACGGAAGGCCGCCCTTTGAAACCGATAAAGAGGGTCTGAAGGCGGTTGGTGACATGATCGAAAAACTGGAAAATGAGACAAAGGAGGAGAAATAAACATGGGAAAAAGAATCCACAATTTCAACGCCGGCCCTGCAGCGCTTCCCTTGCCTGTATTGGAAGAGATCCAATCCGAGTTGCTGGACTACAAGGGCTCAGGAATGTCCATCCTTGAGGTGAGCCACCGTTCCAAATGGTTTGATGACGTGATCAATGACGCGGTGGAGCGGACGAAACGTCTCCTGGACCTGGGCGATGATTTTGAGGTCCTGTTCATCCAGGGAGGGGCGAGCCTCCAGTTCTGCATGATCCCCATGAACCTGGGGATCCCGGGAAAACCGGTTGAATATATCAATACGGGGACCTGGTCCACCAAGGCCATAAAAGAGGCGCAGATCCAGGGAAAGGACGTTGCGGTAATCGCTTCTTCCGAGGATAAGAATTTTTCATATATCCCCCGGGAGGTTGCTGTCAATCCTGATGCGGCCTACCTGCATCTCACCTCCAATAACACCATCAAAGGGACCCAGTGGCCTGCATTCCCGGATGCGGGAGAGGTTCCCCTGGTCTGTGACATGTCATCCGATATCATGAGCAGGCCGTTTGATCCCCGGCCTTTCGGGCTCATTTACGCGGGCGCCCAGAAAAACATCGGACCCGCAGGGACCGCCCTGGTGATCATCCGGAAGGACATGCTGGAAAGGGTTCCTGAAGATATTCCCACCATGTTGAAGTATACCACCTTTGCAGGGAAAAATTCCATGTTCAACACGCCTGCGTGTTTTGTCATCTATACCATCAACCTGGTCCTGAAATGGCTGGAAGAGAGCATCGGAGGGCTGGAAAAGATGGAGGTGATTAACCGGGAAAAGGGTAATCTTATCTATGGATGCATTGACAGCTCCGGCTTTTACCAGGGAACCGCCGCAAAGGACAGCCGGTCTTTGATGAACGTCACCTTCAGGCTTCCGAGCGAGGACCTGGAAAAGCGATTTGTCTCAGACGCAATGGAAGAAGGTTTGGGCGGTCTCAAGGGCCACCGTTCGGTGGGAGGATGCCGGGCATCCATCTATAATGCCACCGGGATAGACGGGGTCAGCGCCTTGGTGGATTTCATGAAGGAATTTGAGAAAAAGAACGGCTAAGAGCGCATAAGGAGATGAGCGGTGAATCGGACCAGGATCTCAGAAGTCCTGAAATCGGAAGCGATCGGCTCCATTTTCACGGTAATGGGGTGGGTCCGGACCAGGCGGGATTCCAAGGGCGGGTTCTCGTTTATTGAACTGAATGACGGGTCCTGCATCCGGGGGCTCCAAGTGATCGCGGAATCTTCGCTATCCAATTACCAAGATGAGGTGAAGAGGCTCCAGACCGGGTGCTCCATAAAGGTGACCGGGGCCCTCTCCCCTTCACCGGGAAAGGGGCAGAGCGTTGAATTGAAGGCCGCGGAGATCAAGGTTTTCGGCTGGGCAGACCCGGAACAATACCCCCTCCAAAAAAAGCGGCATTCCTTCGAATTCCTCCGCACCATCGCCCACCTGCGTCCCCGCACGAACACCTTCGGGGCCGTGGCCAGGATCAGGAACAGTGTAAGCCTGGCAATTCATACCTTCTTCCAGGAAAAGGGATTTATCTACCTCCACACCCCGGTCATCACGGGAAGCGACTGTGAGGGAGCAGGGGAAACGTTCCGCGTGACCAGCCTTGATCTGGATGCAGTGCCATTAAAGGGAGGCATGACAGATTTCTCCCAGGATTTTTTTGGGGTTCCTGCCAATCTCACCGTGAGCGGTCAGCTCGAGGCGGAAATATATGCCCTGGCCATGGGAGACGTGTACACCTTCGGCCCGACTTTCAGGGCGGAAAACTCAAACACCTCCAGACACTTGGCCGAATTCTGGATGGTGGAACCGGAAATGGCGTTTTGCGACCTTATGGGAAATAAGGACCTGGCCATCGACCTCCTGAAATTCATTTTTTCATGGGTGCTCAAGAAATGTCCTGAAGACATGGAATTTTTCAACCGCTTTATAGACAAGACCGCCATAGAGACGCTTGAAAACCTCGTTGTCCAGGATTTTGAATATCTGACATACACGGAGGCCGTCAAAGTCCTCGAAAAGGCCAAAGAAAAATTCGAGTTTCCCGTGGCCTGGGGGACTGATCTCCAGTCTGAACACGAACGGTATTTGTGTGAAAAAGTCTTCAAGAGGCCGGTGGTGCTTGTTGATTACCCCAAGGAGATAAAGGCCTTCTACATGAAGCTGAACGAGGACGGGAAGACGGTTCGCGCCATGGACGTGCTGGTTCCGAAGATTGGGGAGGTCATCGGCGGGAGCCAGCGCGAAGACGATTACGACACCCTCTATGAGAGGATAGAGGAAGCCGGGCTTGACCCGGATGCGTACTGGTGGTACCTGGATCTGCGGCGGTTCGGTACGGCCCCCCATGCGGGCTTCGGTCTCGGTTTTGAACGGCTCATCCAGTTTATAACCGGCCTGGCCAACATCCGTGATGTGATCCCTTTTCCCCGCACGCCGGGAAATGTGAGTTTCTAAAAGCTAAAGCTGATTTGATTAAGGAGAAGACAGTTCAGCCAGGACTGACCGGCAAGTCAAAGCGATTTGAAGGACAAGAGGGTCCTCGGCGCATCAACAAAAGGTGGCAGGGGAAAGGCGGAGGTGTCGGCTCCAACAGGCCCTCGAAAAGAGTATCCGACCATGCTCGAGAGACAACCTTCCCCCTGCAAACACTCCCGGACAATTCGCAGATCCATCCACGGAATACCGCATGTTTTTCCTATTATACCTATAAAAAGTTACAGGACAGTTTAAATTCGAGAGAATCGAGTAAGACATGAAACATAAAATAGAAACACTGGTCATCGGCGGCGGGGCTATAGGCATTTGTTGCGCCCATTACCTTCAAGAGCAGGGAAGGGAAGTGATGGTCGTTGAGAAAGGGGATATCTGCTCCGGTGCGTCACACGGGAATGCGGGCCTCATTGTCCCCAGTTACAGCATGCCCCTGGCAGCCCCGGGAGTTATTTCCAAGTGTCTTGGATGGCTGGCCGATCCCGAGAGTCCTTTTTATATTAAACCGAGCCTGCGCCCGACCCTTTTTCACTGGCTGTGGAAGTTTCGGGGTGCCTGTACCATGCAACACGTGCACAGGTCTATTCCGGTGCTCCGTGACATGACCACGGAAAGCCTCCGTCTGTTCACAGGACTGGCCGCCGGAGAGAACATGGATTTCGGGTATGAGAAAAGGGGTCTGCTTGAGTTGTTCAGGACTCCGGCGGGATTCGAACAAGGAAAGAACACGTTTAAGCTCCTCCAGTCATACGGCATCAAGGCCGATGTGCTTGGCAATGCCGATCTCGCGCAACTGATTGGCGGCCTGAAGACCTATGCGGTGGGAGCCATCTTCTCCCACGGGGACGCGTTTCTGATCCCGGATAAGTTCGTGAAACAAATGGCCGAATATGCCGCCGGGCGGGGTGTTCGGCTGGCCACCCAGGTGGAAGTCATTGGTTTTAAGAAAGCCGGCAGGAGGGTGACGAGGGTGCACACGACCAGGGGGGATATTTCCGTCAAGGAAGTGGTCCTGGCGGGGGGAGCGTGGAGTTCCCAAATAGCCCGGGACCTGAATATCCGCTTGATGATCGAGCCTGCCAAGGGATACAGCATTACGTTCAGGAAACCCCATCATTGCCCGGAAATTCCGTGTACACTGGCCGAGGCATACGTGGTATTGACCCCTATGAGGGACACGGTGCGGTTTGCAGGAACTCTGGAACTCGCCGGATTTGATCAGTCTATCAACTTGCAGAGGGTAAAGGCTGTTTTGAAGACTGTGCCCCGCTATTTTCCCGATCTGGACCCGAATACCATGGAGGTTGAAGAAATCTGGCAGGGACTCAGGCCCTGCACTCCGGACGGACTGCCCTCTATCGGCAGGCCGCATTCCTGTGACAATGTTATGGTGGCCGCCGGGCACGGGGTGCTTGGTATCTCCCTGGCACCGGCCACAGGGAAACTTGTTTCCCAACTGCTCACAGACGAAACTCCGTTCATGGACCCCCGTCCCCTGCGCATTGAGCGCTTCTCCTGATTATCACGAAATAGAACTGGTGAGGTAAATGACGATGCGGCGTTGGAAGGATCGGATGTGCGTCTCAATCGTCTTTTTCAGCCCGGATAAATCTTTCCTTTCAAGATACTCTATCATTTGCCAATGTTCCCTGCAGACGGACTGATAGTGTTCAAGGAGGTCTCCCGCCAGCTCCGTTTTCTCCCCAAAGGAGAGATATGCCAGCCGGTTTGCCTCACACCGCACGTTTTCCAGGGCCCTGATCAGGTAGCTGTTCCCGCATGAGCGGGCAAAGTGCATGTGGAAGGCGTGATTTGTCCATACGAGGGAGAGAGCGTCATTTTTTTCCATGGCCTGCTCAAACGCCTGTTGCGCATCCTGCATAAGCGCAAGGTGTGCACTTGTGTTCTGGTGGATTGCAAGGGTAGCCGCCCCGTGGTCCAGGATGTGCAGTGCCTCGAACATTGCCTTGATGCTCTGCAGGGTCAGCGGTTTGACAACAAAGCCCCTGTTGGGCTGGGCCTCCACCAGGCATTCCGAGGCGAGCCTGAGCAGGGCCTCCCGCACCGGGGTTCTCCCGATTTCAAGTTCCTGAACAAGCTGCTTTTCATCCACATGCTGGCCGGGTTCCAGGACCATGGTGATGATCTTTTCCTGGATGATATCGTAAGCCCGGCCGGCGAGAG
>QMLQ01000134.1 GCA_003646815.1 Deltaproteobacteria bacterium
CCCACCCTCTTTACCGGAATTTTACCCTGGGATTTTACTGGGAAAATAAACTGGGCTGAGACACTCTCGGGATGCGTGATATACTATTTTTTTAGTTTTTGTTGAAGGATCTTGATATATTTCTGGTTGTCAAGTTGTCTGGCTATCCGGAGGGCCCGCTCATAACTTAAACGTGCCTTTTGCATGTCCCCCAGGTAGTGCCCATATATGAAACCCATGTTATTCAGGGTGATCACGATCCCAAGCCGATTCCCGGTTTTTCTATCCCAGGCCAGCAATTCCCCATATGCCTCGACCGCACGGTTAAAATCCAACTCTTTCAAATAAGTGAGCGCGATGTTGTTCAGGGACTTGGATACCTCGGGTTTCCACCCCATTTTCTCATAGATTCCAAGGGCCCGTCGGAACAATTCTCTCGCCCGGCTATAGTGCCCCCTGGTGGTCTCGATAATGGCAATCTCATTAAGGTTATTTGCCACTCCCGGCTGAAATCCCGCCTTTTCCGCCAGGGCCATTGATTCATTGAATTTCGCGAGGGCCTCATCCAGATGTCCCTTTGTTTCCAGTACCTGTCCCTTGCTGTAGAGCACTTCCGCCCTCTTCATCCGGTAGGGTCGAAGTGAACATCCTGATAAGTAAAGGAGCGCCAGGAAAAACAATATCGTTCCTCCTACCAAAAACTCGACGCGTTTCTTTTCATTTACACTCTTCATTCTTTACTCCTCAAGGTGTTGATCCACATACCTGGCCAGGATCTCCGCTGTGGCACGGGGCGGCCGAACAACCATATAGTGGTCAATTATGGCATGTGCCATTTCATGGGCAAGCATCCCTTCGTGTAGGTCTCTTACGTTCAAATATATTGTATTGTTCCAGTAGCGATACCAGGCCCGGATTCGGCAGGGCTGTCGGTAAATTTGAAAAAATGCTGCACGCAGTTGACTGCTGTTGTGGTACACATTAATCACTACTTTTTCCATTGCTTTTCGCATGTCAAGTATCTGCTGCACCCTTTCAAATATGGCATCCACCTTCTCCATAAGCTCCTCTGCGGGATCTTTCCCATGCTGAAAAGAGAGGAACGACCCAATCCGGTGATTCCCGGCAGAAAATCTTATTCCGCGATTGAGCCGCTTCAGGTCTTCAGGGGAATTGTACCGGATAATAGTGTGTTTGGTTTCAACTGTCTGCCACTGCCGGCCTTCGATCTCTTCACCAGCCGCCTTGGCTGCAGGCAGGATAAAGAGGAGTAACAACGAAGCCGCAACAATGCTCTTTATGCCGGGAAAAGGCACGCACTGTCTGCCCCCTTTTCCCCGGCGACTTCGTTGCAGAAGGGAAACCACCATTGCTGCACTACAGCACAAAATTATCCTCGATTTGTTTTTCCACCTTGGACAACTGACCAATTACCACATCCGGGGCATTTCGCGCGATGGCCGTCTCTTTTACCTCAGCTATCCCATCACGAACATTCATGACCTTCTCATGCAAGGCCTCGACCATTTGATTGAGGCTTTCTGCAACTTCCACCATCTGGTCTTGTTTCCTGAGCGACATTTTCGTGCGCAGATTTCCTGCCGAGATATCCTGCAGTTCCTTTTCAAAACGGAATAGCGGCCCAGCTATTTTATGAGAAACGAGCAGGGTCACTAAAACAGCTGCAAGGCTTATGAGGCCAAGCACGATGAGATTTGTATAGATCACTGCGGGGAGAATTGCCGAGCCGGTGCTCTTGATGACCAAGCGGGAATGACTGAAGGAGGAAGTAAGGGTATTCTGAGAAAAGAAGAAAAGCAGTGCCGTGGAAATTAAAACCCCTCCCAATACCACGCCACAGAATTTCAGGACAAACTTAAACTGAAAATCCTTCTTGATGAAATATTTTCTTCTCCGGTGAGTTCCGCTAGTTCTGGACATTTGCCATCTCCTTTTTCAAAAGATTAAAGCAAGCTGTCGTTTATCTTGATGTCCGCCTTCTTTTTCAAGTTATTGATCCACTCCGCCAGCAGCGCTGTCTTTTTCTCCTCTTTCAGTTTTTTCTTGATCTTTTCTCTCACGTCTTTCAAAGAAGGAAGGTTTTCGTTCACCGCCTGCATGGCCCTGTAGCGGTTGTTGATTTCTTCTTCAGAAACATAGGTCTTTTCCGCAATATCCTTTGCTTTCAGTGAGAGCAGGTCCCTGATCAACGTCGATTCCCAGTACCGCTCAATCGCCCTCCTGAACTCCTCCTTGGTATCCAGTTTCAATTTCCGTGCTTCCTGAATCAAGATTTCCTTCTTGATCAGCTCATCGAGGAACGCCTTCTTTGCATCCCGTGTCAATTTGAACTCCTTATCCATCTCCATATCGGAAGCGAGTTGCTTCTGGAATTCATCCAGGGTGAGATTGTAGTCATTAATCCGTGCGAGCACCTCGGGCTTCTCTCCATTTTCCCGCTTGCAGCCGGAAAAACCCACAAGGAGAAGCAATAGAAACAGGCAAAACCATGTCTTTCTCATGACCGTCCCTCTCATTTCTGTGTCAGAATGTCATTATTCTGGACCGAACATGCCTCCCCCTATACAATGCCCCGTCCCAAATGTAAAGAATCCCTGATCCCCCATCAAGATATCATCTGCGGCGAATGATACTGCTTCGTCGCTCTGCTCCTCACCCAGTCAGGAAAAAGTGTTCATCCTAGAAAAGAGCAGCCCGGGAGACTTGTAGACGCTTCAGCCGGATAAACCATAAAAAGCAGGGATTGCAGGCAATTCACCGGTCGGGAGGAACCGGGATATGGCCTACTGCTTCACGGCATATCTCGTCCATGGAACGGGTCATATTGATGGGCCGCAGGGAAAATCCTGCCTGGAAAAGTCCCACGGCCAGGGAGATGGGGTCCAGCGCGACCCTGAGCGTGTGGTCGCGCCGCGTATCGTCAAACCTCCAGAGGATTTCTCCCGTCTCGGTGGAGATCATTTCAAGACGCAATCCCACTGCAAGTTGTGTGTAGAGGAAACCATAAATATAGTCGAAATGGGTGACTTCCCCGAAAACGACTGCGTCCACACCAAGCAGTGAATGGAGTTTTGCGGGTTTCATGTCCGTGAAACTGTGGTATAATGTGAAACATCCATAACCGCCCCGGCGGTACAGACATCGAAGGCTGACGTTTTTCCAGGAGGAAACAATGAGCAAGAGCTCCCTTCCACCCTCCAGGGACTTTCCCTGCCGCCTGAGTCAGGAAATCTCTTCCTTCACCTGTACTGTTCTTGAATCCATAAACGAGGCCGTTGTCACCATTGATCTGGATAAAAAAATCAATTCCTTTAACAGGGCTGCTGAAGCCGCCACCGGATTCCCACGACAAGAGGCAATCGGACAGTTCTGTTTCGATGTCCTGCGTACCAGCATCTGCGCTTCACAATGTCTCTTGGAACAGTGTTTTTCTGGAAATGCCTCAGGACAGGACATTCCTGCTTTCATCATCAACAAGGCCGGTGACCAGACCCCTGTCAGCATGAGCGCTTCTCTCCTCAGGGATGAGGACGGGAAACCGGAGGGGATCATTGAAGTCTTCAGGGACTTGACAGAAATCGATAAACTTCGAAGACAGTTGAGTCATTCTTTCATGCCTGAAGATATTGTGGGGCAGCACCCCCGCATGCGGAAAATCTTCGCTTTCCTTCCCGACATCGCAGAAAGTGAAAGTGCAGTGCTCATCCAGGGCCCGACCGGTTCCGGCAAGGAACTTTTTGCCCGGGCGATCCACCACCTGAGCCCCCGTAGCGACGGTCCTTTCATTGCCATCAATTGCGGCGCTCTTCCAGATACCCTGCTTGAGTCAGAGCTCTTTGGGTATACAAAAGGAGCCTTCACCGGGGCAGGAAAAAACAAGCCAGGCCGTTTCTTGCTGGCCCACAATGGTACGCTCTTCCTGGATGAAATCAGCAGCACGTCCACGGCCTTTCAGGCAGACCTTCTCCGCGTCCTGGAGCAGGGAGAATTTGTCCCGCTGGGCGACACAAAACCCACTAGGACCGATTTCAGGGTCGTCGCCGCCACCAACAGGGACCTGAAGGCCATGATGAAAGAAGGATCCTTCCGCGAAGACCTCTATTACCGGCTCAACGTAGTCAAAATCAGCCTCCCGTCTTTGCAGGAGCGAAAGGAAGACATCCCCCTCCTTGCAGAACACTTCATCCACAAGTACAACCTGCTCAAGGGACGAAATATCCAGGGAATATCCCCTGAGGTCCTGTCCTGCTTCATGAAATATCCCTTTCCCGGGAACATTCGAGAGCTGGAAAACATCATCGAATATGCCTTTATCCTCTGTAAAAGCAAACACATCGAGCTCCAGCACCTGCCCGTGGAAATCAGTGAATGGAGCAAGTTTCATAACCGCCTCCCTCCCCTCGATCCGTTTTCTGCAGAAGAAGCGGAAAAGATCAGGCAACTCCTTCAAAGCAACCAGGGCAACCGGATGAAGACCGCCCGGGAGCTCGGCATCAGCCGCAGTACTCTGTGGCGGAAAATCAAGAAATACCGCATTTCATGAAACAATTAGCCATTATGTTTCATCTTTGAAACATATCTTCCATCCCAGCCCCTCGTCTGAACATTAAACAACTATTAACTGTTGGATGTTATTGCATATTATACCTTTGAACCAGGCTGCATCTTCGGCACAACTTTTGCTTTTTGGTTGGCAGGAGGGAGAACATGAAAATTGCCATTCCACTTTTCAAAAACCGGGTCGCACCCCATTTCGGCTCCTCATCAAAGGCCTTGCTGGTTGAGATCGTCAATGGGGCCGTCAAACAGAAAGCGAAATGGGATATGGGGGGCGAAGGGGCAATGGACATGGCCAGGCACCTGATCAATCTTGGCGTGGAAAAGGTTGTATGTGGGGGCATAAGCAGGCTGCACAAACAATGGCTGATGGACAAGGGAGTTGTTGTTGAAGACAATCAAAAAGGTGAGGCAGAAAAAGTAATTGAGAAAATCCTGTCTGAAAAAGAACAATAACTTATGCCTCGTGCAATCGTACGGGCATGTGTCTGTGCATGTACTTCGACACTGCTTGAACGCCCCTTTTCGTGACAGACACGGCAAATTCAGGAATCAACAGACGCCGGTTCGTGAGGAGCACGGAAAAAAAGGGCAGGATACATCCGCACCGGGAACAGTCCGCTTCCGGGCCGAGCTGGCAGGGGATTTTTGTTCTTCCCATTGGATCCAAGCTGAATCCCACTTTTGAAAAAGGACAGTGTGCTGTAATTCCCGGGGCCATGTCCGATTTCATCAACCGGTACATACGGTCAGTAATCCAGATAAAATCGCCATATTCCTTTCTGAGCGATACCAAGTGGTCTATAACCCTGTCCCGTTCTTCCCAGTTTAACCACAGTTCACTGTTTTCCCCCTTCATGGGTGTGTAAAATTCAAACGCAATACCATTCACGGCCGTCTTGCTCCATTCTGCCAGCATTGCGTCTATGCATTTATAATTCAGCCGGGTAACGCAAAAAGAGATGACCACATCGAGGTCATCCCTGTCTACGTTCCTCTTGATTTTCTGATAAACTTCAGGTCCTACACCTGTTATCCGCTCGTGATACTCTGCCGTCCCGTGAACGGAAACAGAAAACGCCACATCCGGCCAATAGGGTAATTCGATGGTTCCGTTGGTAAAAACAACATTTGACTTAAAATACTTTCGCCCTTCTTCAATGAGCTCTTTTCTCAGGAGAGGTTCCCCTCCGATCCAGCCGCAGATCATAAAGGGAAACCCTTCTGCTTTCATTTTCTCAAACTTTTCCAGCCACTCCTCTATTGACAATTCTTTGTGGTAGTGCTGTTTCAAAAAATAGCAATGCCGGCACCTCAAATTACAACGATAGGTGACATCAATCCCTCCCAGAGCAGCACCCGGCATTCCTTTCATTCCTATCTCGATGAAGTCCAGGACGCTCCATTTGTTCCCCGGTTTATCCAGCAACATGAGCCCTTCTCCCCCATCTTCCCGGTTTATTTCAACAGAGGCCTGTGATGCTGTTCTTGCGAACCTCCAGTGAACTTATGCAACGCCGGGGAACTATTCATTAAACTGAAGCTCCAGCTCAGGAACCTTGGAAGAGGTAAAAGGCAGTCGTGGATCAGGATCCACCTTTTCACCTCTCAGGTATATCTTTTCCCAATAGGGATCCAGGAGTTTCTCGATCTCTTCGTCAAACTCGATCAGACCTTTATGCAGCTCTTCATCATAAAGCCATTTCTCGGTCGCTTCATCTTCAGGCCTGGCACCGTATTTCTTTATCTTTTCCAGGGCTATCTTGTGGTGATCACGGATTGGGCACGGACGGAGCCAGTTTCCGGTCTCGTCCCCTTCCCTTCTATATGCATATTCATCCTGCCATTCCCTGATGGCCTCGAAAAAGGGCTGATCATAGACATCATTGAGGGTTCCCCCGTTCTTGTACACGTCAAAAATATTAACCGGAGAAAACTGGTAGTAGGGACACGGCATGACCGCTCCATTCCAGTCGATGTAAAAATAACCGTCCGATCTTCCCGCGGCAATACATCCGGAACCGATGGGGCCACTATTCCAAAAATCCACGTAGAAGAGTTTCTTCTCCCAGAGGATCTCCCTCTCCCTGTCCAGGAGCCGCAAGCGCTGCTCAGGGGTAATCATCAGGTCCAGGCTGTATCCCCTGCCGATGGGCATATACTGGAACACCCATGCCAGGGTAACCTTCTGCTGCTCAAAGTAGAAGTCTATGAATTCATCACTGGAGAGGAGTTCCGCATTGTGCCGCATGGGGGTAATCGCGATTCCGAACGGCACCCCCTCTTCCCGCATATTTTCAAAAGCCTTGAGGATCCTCTTGAAGACGCCCTTGCCTCGCCTTGCATCGGTTTCCTTTTCAAAACCCTCCACCGACACCTGGGGAACCACGTTCCCCAATTCCGACATTCTCTTTGCCATGGCCTTATTGATCAGGACGCCGTTGGTGTACATGAGAAACATGTTATCCTGATGTTTTTCTGCTATATCCAGGATATCTTTTCCTTCACTCCGATACACCGTAGGTTCTCCCCCCACCCAGGTTGTATAGTGGGAACCCCACAGCTCAGTCTTCTCGGTGATAATCCTGTCCAGAGTGGAAAATGGAATGGTCTCCGCAGTCCTGGAATGCGCTGATGCGTAACATCCCTTGCAATGGAGGTTACACTTCTTGGTGGGACCAATGACAAGGAAGCCCGGTGGTCGCCTCCCATACTTTGCCACAAATGCATCTACGGCCTTCTTGGTTTTTCCTTTTGGAGAAAAGAGCATTTCATTGACGAAAATATCGATCCCGTGTCTGATCACGCTCTTGGAATAAAGTCCTTCTTCCACCCTTTTGAATGCCGTCTCTGTCAGGTTGAGCATGATCCGCAATTTTTCTTTCTGGACCGTGATCGGCCTTCGATCCTCGTTTTCCTCGATGATATACTCATAGGCCGCACGCTCAGCCCTTTTCCTGAAAAGACTCCTGACCTTCTCGCTCTGTGCAAAAGCTGATACGCCGGCGTGAGATGCCATAGAGGCTACCATGCTGCTGAAGTTTTCCAGTCCTTTCATAGCGTCATTCACCTCCTTTCCCTCTTTTCCGTTTCAATCATTTCTCATTTTGCTGAACAACTTGCTCTATTCCTCGTTATTCAAATACTTAAGCAATGTCCATGCCAAGGACAGAATTCCCAGTAAACCTATTTTTATACGTTTTTTTAACTAGTTACATAGCCCATAAGTATTGCCTGAGGAGGATGAAATGGCTGTTTGTTTCATGGGCTGAAACAGTTTCACGACAGGGCTCCATCAACCACTCCAAGAATCCGGAGAAAAACAGGATGGGTTGTAAGAACTGGCGGTAGTGTTATTGCTAATTAGTGAAAAGAAATTGTCTCTGTGCTCTCGGTGACTCTGTGGTAGAATAATTCTTTAAGACAGGTAATGAGATCATTGGTGAGAAATCCGGGTTAGGAGAAGGAGGTCTCTATGGAGGCTGCAGAAGAAAGCCTTGCCCGATTTGACCCGGCCGAGTTTGTTTTGTCATGCCGAAAATACCTGCGCTCGGTCGTCAGGAAAAATACAAAAAACGGGATTGTTTTCGGGGCGAGCGGCGGCATTGACAGCCTGGTCACGGCTGCCCTCTGTGCCCGGGCCAAGGACGGCATGGAGTGGCCCGTGGCGGGGCTTCAAATGACCGATTCGCGGATTCGTGGAGAAAACTATCACCCCGGCGCCTATCGGAACCTGGGCGTGGAACTCATCCAGGAGGACATCACCGGGGAAGCCGTTCAACAAAAGAAGGATTTTCACCTGCCGTCAAGGCGCGTGACGCTCTTCTTTATGAAACTGGTTCTCCGACAGCTTCCCGTGCGGGTCAGGAGGTGGCTCATCCTCCAGGTAAAATCCGGCAGTGCTCCCCAATGGGCCATGAACCACCTTGAACTCCTCACCCTCCACCACCGCATCAGGATTGCGCGGCTGAAGGCATTTGCAGTGGAGCGGGGACTGGTGGTGGTCATCTGCGCGAACCGCACAG
>QMLQ01000135.1 GCA_003646815.1 Deltaproteobacteria bacterium
TGACGGACCTGGAAGACGCGGGAGCCCTGGTAAATTATCTTACACCTGAACGGGCGGCCGAGGCCATGGCCAACCTGTGGCAATGCCGGGAGCTTCGAATCAGATGAGCGCAACCCTTATGGATCATCTCATGAAACCCCGAAGCGTTGCCATTATCGGCATCAGCCGCAGGAGCGGCCCGGGTTCCTATAACCTGATGGAAAACATGCTCCTCTATGGTTTCAAAGGAAAGATCTTCCCCATCAATCCCCAGGCCAGGGAAATTCTTGGCTTCCAGGCCTATCCGAACATCGGGGAAGTGGGTCACGAGGTCGACCTTGCCGTCATCACCGTTACCGGCGCAGGAGGAATTATCGCAACTGACGCCCTGGAGAGGAACGGGCTTGAGCTTGCCCACCTGTCCGAACAAACCATCAGAAAGGCAGCCGACCTTTCCCCGGAGTGGATGCCCCTTGGGAATCCCCTGGATATCTGGCCGGCCGTGATGAAGCATGGAATGTAGGAGGTCTATGGGCAGGTGCTCGAGACCGTGCTCGCAGACCCCGGCGTGGATGGGGTTCTCTGCATAAGCGTTGCGCTGGATACCCGGGAATTCGGGTTCCTGGATATCTCGGAGAGTCTTAACAAGGCCGCCTCCAAAGAGAAACAGAAGCCCGTGGTCGCCTGGCTGTATGGACAAGGTAAGGAGGAAATAGCCAGGAAGATGGAAAAAGAAGGAAGGATCTTAACGTACGGGACCATTGAACCGGCGGCATGGTCCCTGTCCATTCTCCGGGAACGGCAACAATTTCTTGAAAAAGCATCCGTTTCATGACAAAACAACCAACGAAGTCGCTTCTTACTGAGCAGTCAAAGGGAGGAACAGATGAAAATCATAGAAAAGGCATTGAAGGATGGACGAAACACCCTCTCGGAGCATGAATCAAAACAGCTCCTGATCGCCTATAACATTCCGGTGACCCGTGAGATCCTGGTGGAAGACAGGAAAGAGCTCATCAGTGCCCTCGATGAAATCGGATTCCCGTTAGTGATGAAAGGGAGTTCATCATCCATCACCCACAAGACGGAAAAGGGTCTGATCCGGGTCGATATACGGGATGAAAAGGAGGCCGGGGAAGCATTTGAAGACATCATGGGAAAAATGGACGGTCAGGGAGAAGGGGTCCTGGTCCAGGAGATGGTAAAAGGAGCGCGGGAGCTGGTGGTAGGCCTCACCCGTGACCCCCAGTTCGGCCCGTGCGTCATGTTCGGCCTTGGCGGCATATTCACCGAAATTCTCAAAGACATATCATTCCGTGTGGCGCCTTTAGAAAAAAAGGATGCTCTCGATATGATGCAGGAGATCAAGGGACGTAAGATCCTGGAGGCAGTGCGGGGCATGGAAGCTGCCGACCTGGATACCCTGGCTCAAATTCTCGTCACCGTAGGAAAAATCGGCCTTGAAAACCATGAGATCAAGGAAATCGATATCAACCCCTTGATTCTGGCCGGATCCAGGCCCGTTGCAGTGGATGCACTGGTGGTGCTGGATCAAAAGGAAGCTGCGTGAATGTTGTTAGAAAAACCATAGGCCAGGCTGTTAAAGCAATAGCCCGCGAACATTCCCTCCACCATGCCGTCATTCACACGGAATTGGGTGTCCGCTACACCTATGGCGACCTGCTGGAGGAGACTGATTGGATAGCCGCGGGGATCATCAGGCATGGCATCCGGGGCGGAGACAAGGTGGCTCTCTGGGCGCCCAATATCCCGGAGTGGATCATTTCCATGCTTGCCCTTGCCGGCATGGGTGCGGTTACAGTACCTGTTGATCCCGGCGCAAACAAGGAAGAACTGCGCTACGTCCTCACCCATTCTGAGTGCCGCGGCCTGATCATGGCTGACCACTTGGACGAAAAACCCTGTGGAGAGCTATTCCAGGAAATACGGTCCGAGCTGCCCTATTTGAAAAATGTGTTTGTTATCGGAGATAACGAGTATCCTGACTCAATTTCGTGGTCTGATCTCCGGGCGGCTGGGCGGCAGTCTGAATCTGAAGCGCTGAAACAGGCTGAGAAGAAAATCAGCCCGGATGATTCTGTGGCAATCATGTATACCTCCGGAACCACCGGCAAACCAAAAGGCGTCGTTCTTGACCACCTGGGCCTGATCAACAAATCCCAGGCAGCTACCGCACGACAGGGAATCACGAACGCTGATAGGCTGTGCCTCTTTTTCCCCCTCTTTCACATGTTCGGCAACACCTGCATTGCCCTGGCCGGGCTCCTGAGAGGCGCCACGCTCGTTATGCCATGCAGGACATTTGATCCTGCCGGGATACTTGAGGCAATCCCAGGGGAGCAATGCACCGCCATCTACGCCTCTCCCAGCATGATCATCGCTCTCCTGGAACATCAGTCATTCAATAAAAAGGATTGGCATTCACTGCGAAAAGGGATTCTCGGCGGGGCGCCCTGCCCCATGGAACTTATGAAACGACTGGTGGAAGATATCGGAATTACCCATATCACCGTGGGCTACGGCATCACGGAAACCAGCTCATGGATTACCATGACTCACCCTGAAGATCCCATCGATCTCCGGGTCTCCACCATTGGTAAGCCCCTGGAATTCAGTGATGTAAAAATTGTGGATCCTGC
The DNA here is from genome assembly GCA_003646815.1 of Deltaproteobacteria bacterium. Lineage (GTDB taxonomy): Bacteria > Desulfobacterota > DSM-4660 > Desulfatiglandales > Desulfatiglandaceae > B46-G9. Next base: position 2,640 of record QMLQ01000135.1, read on the forward strand.
TACCGGCAAAAACCTCCCCCCCGAAAACCAGGGTGAAATCTGCTCAAGGGGTTTCCTCATGAAGGAGTACTACAGGATGCCCGGTGCCACGAGCGCCGCCGTTGACCGGGAAGGATGGTTTCACACCGGAGACCTGGGGGAAATGGATGAAAACAGCTATGTGCGCATGACCGGGAGGCTGAAAGACGTGATCGTGCGTGACGGGACCGAGATTTATCCGGTCGAACTGGAGGAGATCATCTACCAACTGCCGGATGTTGCCGAGGTCCAGGTCTTTGGTTTCCCTGACGCAAAAAGAGGCCAGGAAGTAGCCGCCTGGATAAAACTCAAGAAAGGGTCGAGCCTCTCTATTGCGGAGATATCAAACCATGTGCAGGAGAATGCAGATCCAGCGCTGGCGCCCCGATTCTACAAGGTCGTTTCAGATTTTCCCACCACCAGGAGCGGCAAGGCCCAGAAATTTAAGCTGGCTGAAATGGCGGCAGAGGAATACAGGTGATTTTTCTAGCCCGCATTTCTCACGGGCAATCTACTGTGGCGGCGGAAAGCCACATGGCTCCTGCGTTGGGCTCGAAATATGATCAGGAGGATAAAATCCTGTCCCGAATGCGTATCGTTTGAGGAGATGGCTTTTCACCAAAGATCCTTTCCAGATTTCTCTTACACTGTTCATACACCCTGAGCGCCTGGTTAGCATTCCCCGCGTTCAACAAACACTCCATACGCCTCTGGTAATACATCTCGCAATCCGGGTCCCTGGAAATGGCCTCCTGGTATATCTGGTCTGCCAAAGCCCAGTCTTTCCTTTCTTCAATCGATTTCCCCACAACTCCAATCAGGGATCTGAACCGACCTTCAAAATCTGATCTTGGTCCAAGTGTCCAGGCTTCATCACGTCTGTCCGAAAGAAAAGGTCCCTGATAAAGGTCAAGGGCATTACGTGCCATCTCCATTGACTGATCTGTATTCTCACCCCTGGCAGCTTCGACAGCCTTTTCAACCAACTCCTTAAAGGCTATAGCATCAATCCAGCAGTAAACCGGATTAAGGGAAAGGGTCTTGTTTTTGTGGACGATCGCTTCTTTGTCCCCGAGCAACTTCCGAAGCCGATGGAGCGTTGTTTTCAGCACACGGGATTGTTTGTCCCCCTCGCTGTCCGGCCACAGGATATCCTGGATCGTCGCCTCGGCCACCCGATTGCCGCCCATGGAAATCAGCACCTGAAGCAGCTCCAGGGGTTTTCCCTGCCTGCGGGGAGATGGGACAATGATCTCACCGTTCAAATTCACCCTGAAGAGCCCCAGGACCGAAATCCGCACCGGCCACGGCCACAATTCAGGAGGCACACACGCATTCTGCGGAACAACCTTCCAGCGGCGTATAAAGTAAGAGACAAAATCCTTTTCAATCGCTTCCTGCCGGGCAAGCAGGCAAAATTTCGCCATCATTTCCCTTGTGAAGAAAAAGAACGTGTTGTAGCCGTGCTGTTTCGCGAGAGAAAAACCCTTCTGAACCTGTTCAATGGCCTTATCTCTCTGCTCACTCCCCAGGTAGACCAGGGCCATACCCAGATGGGCCTGAGAAGTGAACCATGGATTGTTGGAACGGGAGCAGAGATGAAATATCCGGTTGAAGTGTTCCACCGCCGCGTCGTAGTCTTCCCGGTCAACAGCCAAAAGACCGGCCCCCAGCCTGCACCAGTTTTCATAGGAAGGCATTCCCAGCCCTGTCCCCACGTGAAGGGCCTTGTCCCCGTGGTATTCGGCCTGTTGTTTTTCGCCCGTGAGAAAAAAAAGAAAAGCCTTGACCAGATGATAGTAGCTGAGGTCAAGCCCCCGGAGTTCCGGGAGTCTCTTTTCCACGTTCGCGATAAATTTCTGTGCCCTCGTCTTATCACCGCTATTCAGGCAGCACGCTGCTCCAATGAGGTGATAGTGAGTTTTCCAGATCTTGACGCCTGTTTCCTCTACGACCTTGAGCCCCTGTTTCATGGCCTCAAGGCATGGCTCCGCCTGCCCTGTTACCAGGTAATACTGGAGCTTTAACGAAAGGACCCCGGTCAGGTCAAGAGGGGACGACTGCATATGTTTCTCCATGGCAAGAAGCCGAATTAGCGTGCTTCCAGCCTTTTCAAACCGGCCGGTCCACAGATAGTGGAGCACCAAGACCGGTCCCGGCATCAATCTCCCTGCCTGGAAGAGTTTCTCCACCATACCGCACCAGAGCTCAATATCCGGGTGATCAGGCCTGCGGGAGACAAGAGCACGAAACATACCCAAAATCAACTGGTCATTCTGTTGATCATCCAGACGGCCAAGCTCCCCCACATCCGCCCTTTCCTCGACAAAGTCAATCAAAGGATCCATCGCACTCATATCGGTCATAAAGCTCAATATTGCCCGGATCAGAAATGGGCAGCACGAAAGTGCCCCTGCAAAATCCCGGTTGTCCAAAAAGCCCCGGAAGCTCTTTTGCAGACACTCGATGGAAACCTGTGGGAAAAACGGCATGGCGGCAACACCTTTGTGGTACAGAAGCCAGGGATCACCTTCCACCATTTCAGCGGGAATCCCGTTCAACCACCGCAGGACCGTGCCGAAATGAGCCTGGTGAAAAATGAGTCCTGCATTTTGCTTTATGAGAGGGACACATGCCGCCCAATCGCCTGCCTCAAAAAGTAGTTCAATACTTTCTATGATTTGGCCGGATTCCCGCAGCAATTCAGCTCCTCGACGACCAAGCGCCAGCAGAGTTGGTTCCGGGAACCGCTCTTCAGCCGATTTTGTGAGAAATTCTCTGAACAAGGGATGGAACTGATAGGTTTCCCGTCCCTTGCTGACCCGGTAGGTAAAATAATTCCTGTCGCTCAACTCGCGCAGGTAACGGCCGGCTCCAGACCATTCACAAAAAGATTCTACAACTTCCACATTCAGTTCACGCAAGAGAGAAGCCTTCAAAAGCATATCCTGCTCCTCTTTTTCCATCCGTTGAAACACCACGTCGGCAAAATAGTCAAAAACAACTTCACTGTGGTGGAGCCCATCCGCCCTGCCGTCCTGCGTATCCAATTCCTCCAGCATCAGCGTCAATCCTGCCGCCCACCCATGGGTCACCTTGTGGAGATAGTCACCAAGACCAGCGCCCACGTCATCGATACCGTGAAGCTCAAGCAACGCGTCGATTTCCTTCCGGCTGAACAGCAGTCGTTTCCCTTCAACAAGATGCAAGAGATTATTTGCCCGGGAACGCGCAAACGGCTGTGGTGGCCGGGAGCGGCTCAGAACAATCAACCGGGACTCAGGGGGCATTTCTTCCACCATCAGGGCGATGATGATATGAACCGGAGATTCTTCTTCAATTTCCTGGTAGTTATCGAGCACCATGGTTGCTGCCTCAGGATAAACACGGAAGATCTCTCGAAAAAATCGTCTCGAAAAGACCTGGAGCTGCAGCATGGTTTCCGGGGTAAATTTAGGGAGTTCGAGCACCCGCTCTTCATGGAAGGCGAGGGCACGAGGAAAAAGAGAAAAGAATGAGGCGGGGTCACTGTCAATAATATCAAGCTGATACCAGAATACCGGCATCTTTCGGGAGTGGAGATAAGAGGAAGCCAGAACAGTTTTTCCCGAGCCAGGCGGGCCGGTAATCCACATGGAGCCTTTCTTCAATTGGTTATCGAGATATTTCAGGAGATTTTCACGAAAGAAGACATGCGGGTTCATACGGGGCGGCGAAACCTTGTGTTTCGGGATACTTCCCTTTTTATTCCCCGCCCATTGCCCAGACATGGTTTTTTCTTGAGAAACCGGACGTTCCATTTGCATCCCAAGGTTGAATTACTATTCTGCTGAAATATAATTAAAATAACTTTGTGCGTCAATGAATTTGTTTTGCTAAATCCGATTTAGCGCAAAAAGGCCTGCTTGACCTAATGAACTCAAGTGATTAATTTATTATAAATTAAGTGTAAAAGAGAAATTGCACTCTCAACGCCCCAAATCGGGATAGGGAGGAAAAAATGGATGCGAGAAAAATGATATATATGAACACGATCGCCGTGGTCGCCCTCTTGCTCATCGCAGGATGCGCAACCCTCAGAAACACAGCTCAACTCGGGACCCCGGAGGTCAATAATCAGATAGTTACCGTTCAAGACCTCGTAAAAAATTGGGAGGCCTATAGTATTTATTACGCGGGTATTTCAGATGATACTCCTACAGCGATCCTGTTTGACCCAAAAAATGATGACAAGGCCCTCGCCGGGAAGCGGTGGGAAAAAGTTGAGGACCAGAAGCTCCTCACGAGCATGATTGATTTTGTCGAGAGATATACCCAGTTCGACCCAAGACTTTATGGTATTGTCGGGCCGGATCAGCAGGTATACGGTTACGTGTTCTCTCCCACCAATGAGGTTTACATGAAAGTTGCAGATGGAAAAACCATATACGTCTATGACATAGAATCTCCTCTTTATAAAAATGACGGGAGCGATGAAGGCCTTTCTATTTCCAGTCCCTGATTCGCTTTCTTGTATCACTCTTTTCCAAGAACGGTATTTATTGCTGGGCAGGGGAACGGGATGTTCCCGGAGCGGCGTCATTTTGGCCCTGGAACAGGACAGTGGAAGGGCCAAAACCGGGGACCCGCCCGGAGGGTGGGGAGTCCAAGCGAAGCGCGGACAAGTCCGCAGTGAGCGGAGACAGGGACGGCGGAGCGAACGTAGCGGAGGGAATATGCCGGTCTCCTGCCTGTGGGTTCCAAATTGACAACCTGGCTTCCAAAAGATGATGTCCGGAGTGTAACCAATTGAAATGAAATCAGGGGATACTCAGTAAATATTTCTTTTGGACAACAGTGTTCTTGTATAGAGGAGGAAAACACCTGTGCCCAGGAGCCCCATCAAGGCACCAAAATAGAAAACTGCCCTGATATCAATTACATCTGCAATGATCCCGCCCACGATCGGACCGATCGCCATCCCGATGCTGAATGCCACGCCAAAGATGGCCATGGTCGATCCCATGCCAAATTTTCTTCCCTCTTCCACGATCATGGCCGAGGCGGCGGGGATAGAGACACTCCCCCCAAGGCTCCCCAGAAGGCACACTCCCAGAAGCTGCCAGAAATTACTGCACCATGGGATCAGGAACAAGAATACCAGGTTGACCCCACCACCTGCCACAACCAGGAATCTCCGGTTGACCCGGTCGGAAACACGCCCGCCCAGTGGCTGAAACAGGGCCATCACCAGGATGTTCACTGCGATCAGAATTCCGATCCGGGTGGCTGACAGAGAAAGAGAGAGGCCTGCGAAAAGCGGCAGGAACCCAGCAAAAGCGCCCCGCCCCATGGAGAAAGCCAAACGAAACCCCAGCAGGCCCTTCATGATATTACTCTTGCCGATTTTCCTGAAAGAGGGTCGGACCTGCTCTCCTTTTTTCACAGGGACAGCCTCCGGAAGAAAAAAGAGGACCATGAGGAACCCGAGCAGATTCAGTACCCCCATGGTGTAGAAGGCCGCGCTCATACCGAAATGATCCGTCAGGGCCCCTCCCATCAAAGGGCCGAACCCGAACCCGCTGAAAAATGCGGCATTGAAATAGCCCTGCCATCTTCCTTCTTCCGCCTGGGGGGACATATCTCCCACATATGCCTGTGCAATGGGGATTACCAGGCCTGCGGCAATACCCTGGATCAACCTAACCAGCGTAAGCTGGAACGGATCATCCGCCCAGATGTAGCCCAGGGAGATGACGGCATAGGCAAGCATGCCCACACTCAGGAATGCCTTCCTCCCCTTGCGGTCCGAAAATTTCCCTGCAATCGGCATGACGATTGCCCGGGACACAGAGAACCCGGCAAA
>QMLQ01000136.1 GCA_003646815.1 Deltaproteobacteria bacterium
AATGAGAAAATGGACAGAGAGTTGTAAAACCAAAAATTGCATCGAATTATGGCTCCAACATTTAGGCAAAAAAATCATGCGAAAGAGTCGTAAAATTAGTTGCATGGCCCCCAAAAGAGAGTACGCGTTCTCTCGGGGGCTTTTTTGTTTGAGGCAGTGTGTGAAAGGTTTTTTTATTTCAGTCGTGGGCTAGATATCGAATATAATTTTTTGATGTGAACCGCTTATAAAAAATTGGAGCAAAGGCCGGAAAAAATAATAGGAAACGGGTAAAATGAAAAAGCGATTTGTATTTGCAGGAGAAGTGAAAGAGGTAATTGCCAAAGGACTTGACAAGATGGAACTTCCTGAAGGCACAAAGTTTTCTCCTGAAGCGGCTGATCTGATCAAAGAGAAAGGTATCCGGGTGATTTTCACTGCTGCTGGGGCGGATACTCGGGAGAAAGAATCGGGAACTGGGCGTATCGAAGATCGCACAGAAGCAGCGAAGACTGAGTCAGTGGGAGCGTTGATTGCCGTGGCCTCGCCCGGGAAAACCGCCACGGACGTGGTTGGAAGCGTTGCCGCAAGGAGCCCTTTTTTCCTGCTTTTCAATGAAAAGGGGGAGCTGGTTGAAGTCCTGGAGAATCCGTATCGTGAGAGCGGTGGTGGGGCCGGCCCCCTTGTGGCTGAACTTCTGGCGAAAAAAGGTGTTGCTACCATGGTTGCGGGAAATTTCGGGATGAATATCAAGACAAGTTTGAATGAAATCGGTTTGCACCATCTAGCGTTTCAAGGGAAGGCAGGGGATGCTGTTCAGGCGGCACTGAGACAAAGTGCTTAAAAGTATTTCGAAGCAAATGCCTAGTATGGGGCTCTCGGTTTGACGGCTCAATGTCAGTCCGGGAGCCGAATAGCCCTGTACGAAAATTTGCAGGAAAGGGGGTGCATAAAGACGATAGAATGAGGAGAGTTTATAACCTAACATTTTGAGGAAGGAGAACAGAAATGAAACGGGAAAAAGGGTTGTTTTTTGGGGCGCTCATTTTGGTTTTGATGTTTGTTATGTTTTTGTCTTTCGGCAGTACTACTGCCATAGCAGGTCAAAAAGTCTATCGGATGAAAATTCAATCGGCCTATCCTCGGGGAGATCTTTCCATGGAGCTACTAAAGGAATTTGCAAAATCCGCTGATAAAAGGAGCCATGGGCGTATTAAAATAAGCGTGTTCGCTGATCCGGAGCTGGTCCCTGGAGAGCAGTTGTTCGAAGCAACAAAAAAAGGCACGCTCACCATGCTGCATGCGGTGGCAGCCATGTGGGGAGGGATTGTGCCCGTGGGCGAAGTGGAATTCGGCCTCCCTTATGCGTACAACCTGCCCGGGCATCCGGATGTCTATAAGAGTGCTGAGATCATTCGCAACTTCTTCTTCAAGACGGGTTTCGTGGAGTTGCTGCGGAAGGAATACGCGAAGCAGGGCCTCTACTGGCTAGATGTGCACTCCTATGGACCGCTGTTTACCATGTCAACCAAGAAGATCAGGACGTGCGATGACCTGAAAGGGTTGAAAATCAGGGTAGAAGGATCCTGGGCTGATTATTACAACATGTTGGGAGCCCATGGGACTTATATTAGCGGGATGGATGCGTATATGGGTTTGAAGCTTGGCACCATTGATGCTTCGCAGTGGGATGTCAGCGCTATAACCGGTCTCAAGTGGCAGGAAGTAGCACCCTATCGCCTCATCGGTGGGCAGAATGATGTTGTTCCGGGCCATATCCTGATGAACCTGAAAGTGTGGAACTCCCTGCCTCCTGATCTCAAAGACGCTATGGCAGGTGCTGCGGAAGATTATTTTCACGCGCTCAACAAGGTTTACGACGGAGAATTGAAGAAGGTGGATGCATTGGTGAAGTCCGGCAAGGTTATCAATTCTCCCATCGATGAAGCCTGCGACCGGAAGCATGAAGAGGCTGCTTTGAAACTTTGGGACAAAATCGCAAAAAGAGACCCGGCTGCAGCCAAGGCTATAGAGATTATTAAGAAATGGAGGAAAACTCTCAAATAGATTAATAGATTTTTCTCCGTCACAACGGATTACCGGCAGAAGGTGGTGTACATTTTGGGTGCTCACAGGCGACGAAAAGTTCTTTACTAGCTTTTGGATCGCCTGGGGTGCATCCAAAAAATATGGACGCGTCATTTTTTTATGAAAGCCTGAAGAGTGTCAAGTTGTTGATAATCGATTCTGAAATGATTCATTCGAGTCCAAGAGGTGTTTCTCATGTCAAGAGTGATGAAGAAATTTCTGGACGGTATTGATGTCATCGCGGACAAGTCCGGCAAGATTTTTTGCTATCTGGTTTTTATCATCATGCTCATAGTCACGCTGGATGTTGTAGCTAGATACGTCTTTAACCATCCTCTTCTCTGGGGTTGGGTGCTGAATAGGCAGTTATTCGGAGTATTCATATTATTTGCAGGAGTATATACCCTGTATACAGGTGGACATATCAGCATTGAAATATTCTATGATCGCTTTGGCCGGAAAGTGAAATCTATCGCTCGGTTATTCGCTCTTGCAGCATTTCTTGGTTTTGTGGGTGTGTTGCTTTGGCAAACGACTTGGATGGGCCTGAATTCTCTCCAGATGAAGGAAAAGGCGGCTGGCGCCTTTCGCATTCCTCTTTACCCGTTCAAACTTCTCATTCCAGTTGTTGTCCTTCTATTCTTGCTGGTGGGTATTTCTGCTTTACGTCGGGAGAAGGACTGAGTTGCCATTGGTTGTATTCTTGTGTGAAGCATTCTGAGGGTGCTTCTTTGATTGTTTTTTCCTGTGACTGACACCGTAAATAACCCGAACATGAGGAAATGATATCGGATTTTGAAACGAGATGATGAAATCCAAACAGAGGACAAAGTATTATGAGCATTGAGCTGGTTACGGTTTTGTTATTCGGCGGATTGCTTTTTCTCCTAGCAATCGGTGTTCCGGTGGTGTTTGCGTTAGGCGGTATCAGCGTTCTTATTACCTACCTCAACGGGGGAACTAACGACCTTTATATTGTTGCCACCACTACCTATCGCGAAATAACTGATCCTGGCCTCATTACGATCCCTCTGTTTCTGCTGATGGGAAATCTCTTGATTCATTCCGGCATATCTGATCGCCTCTTTACCGCGTTAAATCAATGGTTATCAGGCTTGCGGGGTGGATTGGCCATTGTGTCTGTCGGCGTATGCGTTGCTCTTGCCATGTGCGGAGGTTTTGGTCCCGGTATTCTCACCATGGGACTCATAGCTGTCCCGGCAATGCTGAAGCATGGCTACAACAAGTCCCTTGCATTGGGGAGCGTGATGGCGGGAGGTGTCTTGGGTGAGATTATTCCTCCCAGCATCATCATGATTATTTTCGCCTACATATCACGTATTTCCATTGGGAAAATATTTTTCGGTGGAGCCATCCCTGGGTTTATTACTGCCAGCATTTATGTATTGTATATCGTACTACGTTGTCATTTGCAGCCTGAACTGGCGCCGAAGGCCAAGGAAGAAGTCACCTGGAAAAACCGTTGGAGATCCTTGAAGGATATCATCCTTCCATCCCTCTTGGTTGTTCTTGTCCTGGGGTCTATTTTTTTAGGAATTGCCACTCCAACAGAGGCAGCGGGGGTAGGCGCTTTCGGTTCTTTCTTGATTTGTATTATTTATGGGAGGTTGACCTGGAAAGTCATTACCGACTCATGTCTTGAAACCATGAAAATAAGTGGAATGGCTCTCTGGATCCTGGTCGCAGCCACCTTGTTCGGAGTGGTATATACCGTCGCAGGTGCCCAGGATATGGTCATGGAGATTGTTCAGAGCCTCCATGTCAGCCGGTGGTTCATCCTGCTTACCATGCAACTTATCCTGCTCATCTTCGGTATGTTCATGGATGATTATGCTGTGTTGACCATTTGTGCTCCTATTTTCATTCCCATTGCCGTGTTCCTGGGTTTCGACCCAACCTGGTTCGCTATTATATTTATTCTGAACATGCAGGTAGCCTACCTTTCACCTCCTTTCGGCTGGGCCCTGATCCTCATGAGAGGAGTCGCTCCTCCAGAGGTGCACACAAGGGATATCTGGAGGTCAGTTCCCCCTTTTGTCGCGATACAGCTGGTTGTGTTGTTGTTGACAATGTTGTTTCCGCAACTTGCTCTTTGGCTGCCCAGAAAAATGTTGTAGCGGTTTTGCTTTCGATTGAATTCTGAGAAATTTTGTCTTAGAATAAAAATCAAGGCTGTGTTTGTGTGCTGGAGGACGCTCGTATGGCAAAAAGGAATCTATTAGAAGGAAAGAAAATCCTCGTCGTGGATGATGAGCCTGATATTCTGGATACGGTGGCGGAGTTACTCTCCATGTGCCGTGTCACAAAAGCATTGGATTTTGAGTCGGCCGAAGAACTTTTGGAAAGGGAGTCATTTGACATTGTCATCCTGGATATTATGGGAGTACGGGGCTATGAGCTTCTTGAGGTTGCTACAGGAAGAGAAATGACGACAGTAATGTTGACCGCAAACGCCATGAGCCCGGAGCATATGCAGAAATCCAGAAATGAAGGGGCTGCCTTTTTCATCCCCAAGGAGAAGATATCCGATATCGCTGTCTACCTCAATGACATACTGGAAGCTCTGGAAAACGGGCAAAGTACATGGGCTCGTTGGTTTAATAGAATGGCCGATTATTTTGAAGAGAAATTTGGCCCGGACTGGCAGAAAAAACACGGCATCGGTGTCAGGTGAAACTCTACGATGAGACTCCATTTATTAGAGCATGATCCGTATGATTTCTCGCGTACCAACATCACCATCTGGGCAGAAAAAAGAGGCTACGAACTTCATCAGACCTATATTTGTAGAAATGAAAGACTCCCTTCTCTGGATGATCAGGATTGGTTGATGGTGATGGGAGGGTCTCAGCATGTCTGGGAAGAAGAGGCTCATCCATGGCTGGTTGAGGAAAAGGCTTTCATCCGCAAGGCCATGGAGCGGGGGAAACCAGTCCTGGGCATCTGTTTTGGGGCGCAGCTCATCGCAGAGATTCTGGGCGCGGAGATTTTTCCAAACACTCACAAGGAGATCGGATGGCATGAAGTTCAACTGACCGCGGAAGGGAAAAAATCATTTCTTTTAAGAAATATCCCGGATAGGTTCACCTCTTTTCACTGGCACAGCGATCACTTTTCGCTCCCTCCCGGGTGCACCAGGCTTGCCCGGAGCACACCCACCCCAAATCAGGCATTCATTTGCAAAGATTGGCCGATAGTGGGCCTGCAATTTCACCCTGAATATACCAGGGAGATGGTCACGTTTTTTGCGAATAGGGAAGGAGACGAATGGGCGCCCGATCCATTCGTCAGCGGAAAGGAGAAGGTGCTCAGGGAGACCGGTGAGATCCAGGAGACGTACTGGTTGATGGAGACCCTGCTGGAAAACATGGAAGCGGCATTGAAGCACGGATGGGTTGGTTTTTCCTCTGCCTTGGCGGGAGAAGAGAAAAAATGACTGATTTTCAGTACGCAAATGTAGAAAGAGAGATGGAGGTCTATGGGTACGATTCGGTGGTGAAGAGTCACTGCCGGATGTGCCACGGAGGCTGCGGGGTCCTGGTGTACACGAAAAACGGAAGGGTGGAAAAAATCGCCGGAGACCCTGACTGCCCTATTAATCATGGTACCCTCTGCAGCAAGGGATTGGCCTCTGCCCAGCTTGCCTATCACCCTGACCGGTTGACCTACCCGGTGAAGCGGCTGGGACCGAAGGGAAGCGGCAGGTGGGAACGTATCTCCTGGGATGAGGCGCTGGACACCATCGCGGAGAGGTTGATCCGGTATCAGGATGAGTTCGGGGCGGAGTCAGTGGTGCTTGGCTACGGCACGGGTCGAGAAAATGAAGCGGTGATTTACCGGTTTGCCAACCTTTTCGGCACACCGAATGTGCTCACAGCGGGACACTTCTGTTACGGCCCCCGCATCGCAACCAGTATCCTTACCTGCGGGACGAATCCCATTGTTGATTATGAAAACCATCCCCGATGCATTATGGTTTGGGGTAATAACGTGGTTATCAGCAACCCGGACTGCTACAAAGGAGAGCCTTTTTCAGTAGCTCTCGATGGAGGGGCAAAACTGATCGCCGTGGATCCCCGGCTTACCAGGATTGCGGCCCGGGCCGACATTTGGCTCCCCCTTCGCCCCGGAACCGACGCGGCCCTTGCCCTTGGCATGCTCCACGTGATTATTGAAGAAGGCCTGTATGAAAAAAAATTCGTGGAGAATCATGTTCACGGCTGGGAACCTTTTGTGCAAAGGGTGGATGAGTATCCGCTGGGCAGGGTGGAAGAAATAACCTGGGTTCCGGCACAGAAAATCAGGGAGGCGGCCCGGCTTTTCGCAACGACCAAACCTGCCGCCATTCAATGGGGCGTGGCCATTGAACAGCAGGTGAACTGCGCGGACAACGACCGTCTTCTCATGTTTCTCATGGGGATCACTGGAAACCTTGATGTGCCTGGGGGCCAGGTCCTTTTCAAGGCTCCCAAGATCAGAAATGTCGGGCACTTCGGGGCTCACAGGATGCTTCCGGACAGCCAGCGTGAGAAACGACTTGGTGGTGATCGTTTTCGCCTGGCAGGCAATTTTGCCATCATCAATCCCAAATGCGTGTGGGACGCCATACTGGAAGAGAAGCCTTACCCGGTAAATACGCTCTTTTTTATCAGCTCCAATCCCCTTATGACCAGAGGCAATGCCAAAGAAGTGTACCGGGCCCTGGAAAAAGTGGAGTTTATGGTCGTGTCCGACTTTTTTATGACCCCTACTGCTGAAATGGCGGATATCGTCCTCCCGTCCGCCACCTGGCTCGAGATGGACTATATTGGAGACTTCTGGAAACGGCACGGCTACATCCTGCCCCGGAGGAAAGTCATCCAGGTGGGAGAATGCCGTTCCGACCATGAGATGTTGAATGATCTTGCCCACCGAGTAGGACAGGGGGAACACTGGTGGGACAATTTTGAGCAGGCCCTGGACTGGATCCTTGAGCCCATGGGGATCACGTGGCAGGATTTCAAGAAGATGGATTATATCCGTGGAGAGTTGCTCTACCAGAAGTATGAAAGCAGGGGATTTTCTACACCCACGAGAAAATTCGAAATATATTCCACGGTCCTGGAAGGAATGGGATACGATCCTCTTCCCCGGTACCGGGAGCCTCCGGAAAGCCCGTACAGTACTCCTGAGCTTTATCAAGAATTTCCTTATATCCTGATTACAGGGCGTCGATTGCCCGGCTTCTTTCATACAGAGAACCGGCAGGTTCCCTGGTTGCGGGAACTTCACCGGGATCCTGTGGTAGAGATACATCCGGAAGCGGCTGAAAAGGAGGGAATCAAGGAGGGGGACTGGGTCATTATTGAATCGCCTCGTGGCCGGATCAGGCAGCGGGCCAGATTGTTTGCGGGGATGGACCCGAGAATCGTATCCGCGGAACATGGTTGGTGGTTCCCTGAAAAGGAGGACCCGGGGCACGGCTGGGACGAATCCAATGTCAACATGCTCACGGATAACGCATACGAAGCGTGTGATCCCGCCATGGGCGCAACCCATGTCCGGACTCTTCTTTGTAGAATCCAGCCGGAGGAACAGGTATGAATGAGAGGGACATGGACCCATATATACTGATCATAGACCATGAATCCTGCTGGGGGTGCAAGGCCTGCGAGGTTGCCTGCAAGCAGGAAAACCGTCCCGCTGATGGGATCAAGCTGATCCATGTCACTGATGACGGCCCGAGGATGGTGGGCGATAAACTGGATTTCGTCTATCGGGTGAACACGTGCCTCCATTGCGAGGAACCCGAATGTGTAGCGGCCTGCCCTGAAGAGGCAATTGTGAAAAGGGAGGATGGCATCGTTATCCTGGACGAGAAAGCGTGTGTCGGATGCGGTATTTGTGTTGATGAGTGCCCGTATGATGCCATCTCCTTGGATAGTGAGCGGGGGGTGGCTCAGAAGTGCAACCTGTGCTACACCCGTGTTGACAAGGGGCTGATGCCTGCCTGTGCGGATAACGTGTGCCTGGCGCACTGCATCTATTTCGGCTCCCCTGCTGTGATTGAGAAAGTTATGAGAGAAAAGAAAGTTTCCCGGTCTGCTTGATTTTACCGTTCCACTGTCCCTTTTCCCCATGCTCCCCACGATGATTTTGTTCTCCACACAAGAGCCTGTAAAGACAAGGCATTAAGTTAAATTCTGATTATCTGAACATGTTGAACTGAAAACCTATGTCATTTCAATACATTCCAATTGAAGCTTCGTCGCAAATGCGGATTCTTGTTGGATTTCCAGGTTAGAACAAAATCACCGTGACTGACTATCTTTCTACCGTGGACAACATCAAGGTTATCATACCGAACGGGAAACTCTTCGGCGATGT
>QMLQ01000137.1 GCA_003646815.1 Deltaproteobacteria bacterium
ATCCGCTTTTCTCTACCCTTCCGGGGCCGGCATTGAAGGCGGCAACAGCAAGAGCGGTATTATGATGAAATCGCTGCAGCAGAGACGCGAGGTAGCGGGTCCCTCCCAGGATATTTTCAGAGGGGTTAAACGGGTTTTCCACCATCATCTCCCGGGCCGTTTCAGGCATCAACTGCATGAGGCCGGCCGCCCCTTTTCGGGAAACCGCATGGTGGTCAAAATCGGATTCCGCCTTGATGACCGCCTTTATGAGCGTTTGTTCCACACCGAACATGGCCGCGGCTTTCCTGATGGTACCCTGGTAGGCCTGGATAAATTCCTCACCGCTCATTTGTGATGATTCTGGTTTCAGAAAACCATGTTTCATGGCACCGGAACCGGGAAAACGCCAGTGCCCGTCACTGTCCTGGTACCCAAAAATCTCCCCCCTGGCAATGGTGGCCGGCAAGATCGGCAAGGTGAAAAAAGCGGCTCCCAGAATCAGGACGCTGATCCACGGAAATTTATGGAGCGGTCTGGGTTTCTCCATACTCCGGCTTCTCCTTGCCCTTTTCCTTGCCTTTCGCCAGGATCGAAAGCAATTCGATGATCTGCTTATTCTGCTCAATGATCTCATCGTATTTCAGCAGCATTTCATCGTATTTCTCCACAAGCTGCTCGTTTTGCCGGTACAGGAGTCCCAGGGTTCTGGTAGTGTAGATGGAACCGAGGGCAGCCTGCTTCAGTTTATAGTCACTGTTGACCGAACTGTATGGGGTGGGAGGCTTTGTGGCATTGTATTCTTTAGAGAACTCCTCCATGAGGTCCGCAAGGGGATCTGCCCCTGCAGAAGCCCCAAAAATGAGCAGCACACACATGGAGCAGAAAAAAACCGCGCATCTTTTCATGGCACATTCTCCTCTCCCTTCAGCGATTCGTCGCTGGCATTCTGACAACGTTACCGGGCATCATTTTGCCTGCGGGTTGTAGATGAACTTCCAATCAGAATATTTTTTCGCCTTTTCAAACGCCTGGTAGTCAACAGGAAATCCTCCCACCTTCAGGGGCTTTTCCGCGCTCCTGCTAAAGACCCCTTTTATGCCTCCCCCCTGCGCAAGGACAATGCCCCAGGTGCCATCACTTGTCATCGGGTCAGGGTAAAGTTTCCTAAGATGCCGCACCAGCTTCAATGAACGAGGATCCTTGAGGAGATCCTTCAGTGATCCGGGATAGGCATGCTGCCGCCCCCCAGACACCCTGTCATAGTAAGACGCGATTGCTTTTCTGATGCAGTCACCACGGAACAGGAGTTCCTGCTCACGTTCCCGTTTCGCGATGGTGCTCCAGTATTCACTCGCACCGGTGAGTGCAATCCCTGAGATAATAACCACAATCAAGGCACTGAGATACGTAAAGCCCCTGGTTCCTGAAATGCGTCGGTTCTCGTCACCATTCATTGTAGGGTGTCCCATCGAGCGACACCAAATCGCTCCCGCTGTGAACATCGTATACCCCCGTTTCTTCTGAACCTTCAGGCGGGATTACAATCCAGCTTGACCTTGAACGGGTAAACGGGTCTTCAGGAATCGCCCGGATATAATGCTCTTCCACCAGGGTCTCCAGCGATTCAGGATAATTCCCGTGGTCGGCATAGTACTGATCGATCACATCCCTGAGGACGAAAAGACTCCGCCTCAGGGACGTTTCTCTGGCCCGGATGATGGCCTTTTGAAAATTCGGCTGCGCAATGGATACCAGTATCCCAATGATCGTCATGACGATCATTAATTCTATGAGGGTAAAGCCCCTTTTTCCAAGGCCTTTTTTCATATCAGAGATCGCTACCAATCCTTGTAATAGGACCCGTCGAGGGCCTGTTTTTCGCTTTTTGAATAAATATCATAGACGTCTTCTCCACCCCATGTTTCGCTGTCAGGTTCGTCAAAATAGGAGCGGAGGCCCCACTTTCCGTCCTCAGCCATGGGATCCTTGGGAATCCTTCGCAGGAATTTCTTTCGAAAAGGAACGGGTCCCTTTAAATCGACCCCTTCGACGAGCACGTCCAGATTCTTGGGATACCCGCTTGAAAATGCCTCTGTTTGAATCTTTCCTTCGTCCACCAGGGCCTTATACTCGTCCAGTGCCTTTCGGATCATGCGCAGGTCTTGTTTCAGCTCTACTTCCTTCGAACGCTTAAAGGCCATCTGGGACAGGGGCATAATTCCCGCGGCGAGAACGGACAAGATGACCATAACCACCAGGAGTTCGATGAGCGTTACACCGGCTCTGTTCCGAAGACAAGAGGTCAAGATGGTCACCCTCCAAAGGCCCACCTGCGATTCGCCACGTGCATATCTGATGCAAAGCCTCTTTTTCCTTTCAGCGCATTGCACATGGAAGAGGCAGAACGGTAATTACTGAATCTACCCACAAACACCCGATAAAAAAAACCCATGCCGGGTATATTGACGGGCACCATAAAGCAGTCAAATTTCTCCTCTCTCAGCTTCCGCAACCGCAACTCCGCCTCCACCCTGGTGGGATAGGAATTTACATGGATACTGTAGCGGACTGAACCAGGCCAGAAATACCTCGGGGTCACATTCCCGGAAACTTCCTTTTTTTCATCTTTCTGTTGTTGCGGTCCCGGCGCCTTTGCCGCGCCCGGCTGTTGGGGTGAGCCGGCAGGAACGGGGTTTACGCGTGCCGGGGCAGGAATCGGCTGCATCATCTTTTCCGGTGGTGGTCCAGCTGGCAGCGGTTTTCCTGGAACTGGTTCATTGCGGTTTCGGGGCATCCCCGGGTCTATTCCTTCACGCGCTGTCCTGCCATTTTCTTTCACTCTCTTGGGAGTATCCTTCCCGGCGAACTTTCTCGCACTCTTCGGGGTGTTATAATATCTGTCTTTACGTTCCGCATAGCTGTCGTAAGGTTCTTTCAGGGAAAAATCATGTTCTCTCCCCGACCATATCTGCGATACCTCTCTATCAGGAATATCCTGGGAACGAATTATGATCGGCGTTATGGACATCAAGATATCGGTTTCAACATTGCTCTTGTCCAGGTTGCTGAAAATATAGCCGATTACAGGAATATCCCCGAGGAGGGGAATTTTACGGACAGTTTTTCGCTCCTCATCACTGATCAAACCGCCGATAATGACCGGTTCGCCATCCCGGATGGTGAGCACACTGTCGGCTTTTCTGGTCTTAATGGAAAACTGCGGTTCATCATTCGTCCCGAGGTTTGCCCCAAGGGCACTGACCTCCAGGCCGAGCTTCAATGAAATCTCGTCATTTCTGTTCACTATTGGTTCGGCATTTACCTTTACCCCGATGTCCTGGTACTGGTAATCATTCGTTACCACCCCGGTGGTGTCTATCCTCCTGTTGACCCGCAGAGGGACCCTCTCTCCGACATGGATTGTGGCTTTTTCCCCGTTCCTTACCCTTATCTGCGGGCTTGCCAGAGTCCGTGTTCCTGCATCCTGTTTGAGGAGATTCAAGGTGGCCTGAGGCAAAGACAACAGAAGTTCCTTGTTGGTAATTTTCCCCAGCGCGTACACCGATACATTCGGTGCAAAAGCAGAATCCTTGTTCACCACCGGGCTCGACTCCCCTATTCCAAACGTGATGGACGATGGATTCACATCCAGCCCGAGTTGCCTTTCCTTGGACCGGCTCACTTCCAGAATCTCAACATTCAAAAGGACCTCTGCCGGCGGGCGATCGTTTGCCTCTATGAGTTTTGAAGCTACCTGTATGAGTTCCTTCGGTCCCCTGATCACCAGCGCGTTCAGCTTCTCGTTGGCAATAATATCTTTGCTTTTCAGGATTTTGGCCAGGAGTGCTACCGCCTTTTTAACTTTCAGGTTCGCCAAATAAAAAGTCCGGATCTGGAGGTCTTCGTACTCCTTGATCTTTGCACGAGTACTTGGATAGACAATCATGGTCTTGTCATTGACCAGCTTCCCGGCCAGGTTATTGGTTCTGAGCAGAACCTCAAGGAAACGCACAATGGGCACATCCGTCATGAAGAGGGTAACCTTGGTTTCTTTGATGTCCTTGTCAAAGATAAAATTTATGCCGCTCAACCTGGAAAGGACCTCGAAAACGTTGGTGATAGGTGTCTTCTTGAAGCGAAGAGAAACAGGGGCGGTGTTTTTCGGCTTCAATCGGAACCGGGGTGGACGCTCCATCTCCTTGCGGTAAGCAGCAAGCGCTTTCTGTGCCTTCCTATTTTCCGGATTCAGCTTGACCGCCTTTTGAAAGGCCCTCCTTGCCTTGGCATACTCCTTTTCCCGCAGGAGCTTTTCTCCCTGTTCGAGCAGGGCTTCTGATTCCTGCAAAGATTTTGCCCTCCTCAGGAGCACCTCGGCCCGCACGTTCCCGGGATTGAATTCCGTGCTTAACCGAAATTCATGTGCGGCTTCACCAAAGGAGCCCTTTTGCAGAAAAGTCTCTCCCTTGGCCATATGTTCCATCGAAGCATTGGACTTTGCCCTCGCCAGCATCAGTTTAATTTCAGGATCGGAAGGGTCTTTTTCCTGCGCCTTTTGCAGCACCTCCACGCTCTTGTCCCATTGCCCTAAGGAACCAAGCGTTCTCCCCTGCTCCACATATGATGAGGTATTGGCACAGGCCTGCACCAAGAACCCGGCAGCTATGAAAAGGGCGGTAAAAATCAAGTGTCTTGGTCTCCCAACCATGTAAGCCATGACATGGCCTCCTGTGAGCTGATAATAATTGCTCTAAAAATTGCTCAAATCAATGTGAATATTCTCCTGGATCTCCTCGGCCCACAAATCCAGGGAATGACCATTGATACTTTTCACCAGGTATTTTCCATCTATTTTGTCACCCGGCCGCACGATAAAAATGTCTTTTCCCCGCTCCAGAAATAACATGGTGGTTTCTCCCTCCTGACAGGAACCAAACACGCGAAAACCGCTCAATTCCCTTTGTGCGCGAGCCCTTGGATCTTCCTCAGCAGGTTTTACGGCCCCTTCAGGAGGCTTTGCCTGAGCGACTGGGGGCTCCTTCACCCCGGATGCTTTCTCCTCAGGGAGGAAGAAAGGATCATGAATCACCTCGCCGTGGTGGCGTGGACGTTTCGCGTACAGCCCCAACAGCACTTCGGGGCATTTCAATACTTCATCGCCGCTCTTTCCCGTATCCTTTTTTACGATTACCCTTTTCCGGCTCCCGCTGTATGTCAACCGCTGCACCTTCTGCTGATGATATGGATGTGTAAGGCGGTACGCAAGCGAGGCCGCGAAAATGATCACCAAGAAAGAGAGAATGATCTTTTTTTTGTTCATTGTAAATACTCACTGTTCCTCATCTCAAACCGTTCGGTCTTTCCTACTTTCCGAACTTGAACGGTGAGCCCCCGAACGGTGAACCTGCGTTGTTGCTCCTCATTTGAAATAAGTTGATACTTCCAGGCCCAAATCCACCAGCCCGCGAGAATTGGGCACTTGCTTAAAAGAAACGTGGTCCAGGCAAAAAATACTCTTTGAATTCTGAATATCAGCAATAAATGATTTCAGCTGGGAAAATCTTCCCCGAACACTGAATGAGCTTGTGTATTTCCACAATTTCATGGGGCCCGCTTGTTCCGGCTTGAAAGTAAGCCCCTTCATCTGCAATCCATTGTGCTGAAGAAGCTCATGGATTTCTCTCACCCGTTCGACGAATCTTTCTTTCGGAGGTACTTTCCCCATGAAAAGTCTGAGTTCGACACCCGCAATCCTGTAACGTGCGATTTCATCCCGTTCGCGAGGCACATCAGGGTTTCTTTTCCTGCTGTACATTGCCTGAAGCTCTTCAATGCTGTTTCTCTGCCGCCTCACTACCACCGCGGTAAAAACCAGGTTGAGCAACAAGATCAGCACACAACTGCCCCAGAAATAGCGATTGAAACGAAGCGCCCTGATTATTCTCTTGAATTTCATTGTCTCCTGTCAGTCCGTCAATGCCCTGGAGATTCTCCTGCATACAAACATGGTCGGTCGATAAAATTATTTCCGCTAAAAGGCCCTTTTCAGGTCCTTTACATATTCTTCATATTCCTTACCGGTGAAAAGGCTTCCAATGCTCAGCCTGCTCTCTATCTCGAAACGTGTCCCTTTTCGAGCACCGTGCGCAGGGTCGCTCTTTCCTAATTCTTTTATGCTCAACTTGGTCAAGAGGTTTCTTTTAAAAACCCCTGATTTTTTCAAACGGCCCAATAACAAGTCAATTTTATCCGAGGTTTCCGCCACTCCTTTCATCTTTACAGTCCTATAATCTTCCGTAACAGTGAGACGCTGCAGGGTAACACCCTTTGGAATGCTTGTCTCGATGGCATCCAGAAGCCGGTCCCAGGGGAAGGCGTTTTTTGCAATGAGCCTGTTCACAAATGCAGTCCCTTCACGGATGGCGCGCATCTCTTCCCCTTTCAGTTTCTTCCGAACTTTTTCACGCGCCTTCTTACTCTTGGCAAGGCTCTTTTCCAACCGTTTAATCTTACCCTTATAGTTCAAGATCTCTCTCTGGCCTTGTATCGCCTGGGTAACATTGTACATTGTCACCCCGCCCAGCAGAAGGATGATGACAACGAGCGCTATGGATGCAACCCGCTTATCATAATATTTGAATGTGGCCAAATTGATCTTTATAGGATCCAATGTATTCCTAATTCCGTCCTTCGTTGATTCTCATCCATAACTGGAGCCTCTTCGCAATCTGTTCGCTGACTGAAGATAGTTTTCTATGCCAGGCTCTGGGCAGCGCCTATGGCCGATGCGTAGGAGGAAAGCCCGCCATCCTCGATGCCGTCAACAGCGCTGACATCCAGCGCTATCAACTCTTCTTCCCGCATTCGGCCTATTGACATCTCCCCCATGGTCCTCAAACCCTGTTCCAGAGTTTTTCCAAACCCCACCTGGCTTGCGAAATAGAGCCTCTCAATCTTGTGCCCTGGATTTTCATTCCGGAAAAGACTGATCGTCATGTCCACATCCTGAAAAAAATGGATGTCGGAAAAGCCCCGTTTCACACCATGGTAAAAGAGGATGGACCCACGCGCACACACAAAAAGGTTGAAATACCCCCGAAAAAGGCCCAAAAAAGCCATAACTCCCGTTCTTGGTATCCGATCGCAGTAAAAATTGAACTGGTTGATACCCGCCGGGCGAATTACCTCCGGCTCAACTTTCAATTCCCGCAGGTTGAGCTCATACTCCCTGATAACATCATATGAACCGATGGCTACCAGGAGCTTTCTTCCCGTCCCCACTTCATCATTCAGAGCAACATGAGAGATCTTCGTCTTTTCAGCAGGAAAAGGAAGTGATTTCTTGGCCATCCATGCGATCATCTTCTCTGCTTCCTCCCTTGATTTGGGAAGAGAGGCATATCTCCTGATGGTAATTTTTGTAATTTCATTGGGGACTGAAAGTCCTACCCGGTGCACCTTTCTTTCAAAGCTGCTCAACGCATGGCCGAGAGTCTCCAGAAACGCCTGGGGATCGTTGATGTTCTGGGTTTTCAGCGAAAGTTTCAAGGTATCTTTTTGAAAGGGAAAAGTCCGTGCCGCCAGCAGCCGCCATCCCTTTTTATCCTTCTGAACCTGCACGATCTTGAGTGAAGAGCTGCCGATATCCATGCCGGTCAGGGGTCTTTGAAATCTACGGTATACCATTCTTTGGCTGCTTTCTCACTGTCAGTGAAGTCCTGAATCACCGGGACTATCGCATCTCCTCTATGCCGTGCACCTGCGAATCAGGCTCCATGCAACGGCTCAATAAAAGTCACCCGGTTCGCTTCCCGGAGGGTCGTAGTGCCGTCAAGAACCTTTTCCAGGGCGGCCTCTCTCAGGAAAACCGTTCCCCGCTCCGAAGCCTTCCTTTTCAATGTCGAAAGAGGTTCCTGGCGAATGAAGAGCTCCCTCATTTCATCGTCTATCTCTATAAGTTCGATAATCGCCTGTCTTCCCAGAAAACCCGTCCCTTTGCAGTGTTCGCACCCTCGAGCTTCGTAAAACACGTGTCCTTTGCAGGACGCGATATCGAGGCCTGACTCGGCCAATTCCTGCTCACTGTGCTCCACTTCCCTCTTGCAATGACAAAGTGTTCTCACCAGCCTCTGGGCCACGATACAGTTCAACGCTGCCATCAAATTATAGGGTTCAACTCCCATATGTATGAACCTGTTTATGACTTCAAAGGAGCTGTTGGCGTGGACGGTGGTAAACACGAGATGCCCCGTGAGAGCTGACTGGAGGGCAATCTGGGCCGTCTCCGAATCCCGTATCTCTCCCACGAGGATCTTGTCCGGATCGTGCCTGAGAATTGAACGGAGTCCCTTCGCGAAGGTGAGCCCCTTTTTTTCATTGACCGGGATC
>QMLQ01000138.1 GCA_003646815.1 Deltaproteobacteria bacterium
AGGGCCGCGCGGCGGGACAGAGTATTTTTCCTCATGCCGTTCAAGGAGATTGCCGATATTCCTCCATTCCCCGATATTTTGCTCTATAGTTTTATTTAAATCTTCATTATCTTGAGTTATCACCACATCCAGAATATTCCCGGAAATTCCACATGTATTTTGAGCAACAAGTTTAGAGCTCAACAGAAAAGCTGTATATTCGCCCAATAAAGCACCTGCCCACACGATATCTTCTCCTGCTGCAATCAAGGTCATTCTAAATTCAAACCGGTAGTCACAATCATCCATATCCATTCCATGGGCCGCAATAAATTCTGTGTCAGGCGATCCCATCCTGAGTTCTTCCAGAACTTTTTCTTCAATCTGATATTTCCAGGATTTGTCCGGCTGAGATGGATATATGCTGTTGAGATGGCTGAAAAATTCCTTTTCATTTACTATTTCATCAAATACTACAGCGACCCTTGGTTTTGAGCAGGTCTGAGATAAGGCAGGCAGGATTTGACAACACAACACGATAATAAGGACAATGAAGACGCCATTAAAATATTTAACCATTTTGAAACTCCACTCAGAACCTTTTATCCATGTTGTTTATACAAATCATTAATCTTTAATTTTTTATAAAAATCATATTAAGTTCTGATTCCTGGCCTTTCAGGGATGCCTTGATAGTAATCAGGGAGGTTTCTTTTTTAAATTGAATCGCGGCAGCGGTTTCTTTTTCCATGTACATCCCCTGCTGCCAACCCATTTCAGGCAGTATGGTTTTGTAAAAATTCATAATATCTGAAGTGGATGCATCCACCTTCATATCCACTTTTCCATTAGGCCCGAAAGACATTTTTTTTATAATTTCTGCTCCTTTTATCATGGGAATTTCTTCAAACAGCAATTCACCAGAAGACTGCAATTTTTCAAATCGATCGCCTGGTTGGTTTTTCTGAACACCTGTTTTTGAAGCAGGCGGCACCAGCGCCTTTTTCCCTGCGTTGTCGCTGACAGAAAAATCTGTATTAAATGTTACGGTGCGGCCTGGTTCAATTTTCACATCCATGATTTCTTTAGCCGCTCTTTCTTCTGGATTTTGAACCTTTACGTAATACTCTCCTTCAGGTAGTTTATATTCAGCAGGCGTGCCATCCGGCAAAGACCATTTTCCTTCTATATATTTAGCATCTTCTTTTTTGAAAACTTTTACAAATGCCTTTATCGGATGATTGTTTTTTGCTGCTGTTACCAGTAGAATCCCCCCATCTATTCCTATTTGAGGGGTTCTTTTGACCGACAACTTTTTATCAGAAGCAGAAGATCTGACCAGAGGACTGCCGGAATTCTCTTTGATATTGATAAAATCAGAAGGAATAACAAAGAGCCTTTCGTTAAAATATCCCTCTTTAATATTTTTGAATTCCAAGACAGATGTCTGATTTTCAGAAAATCGTTCTTCACGGATTATGAAATCCAGTTCTTTTGAAACCCAGACTTTAGCAGACGGTTCTGATTTTTTACTTCTTTTATAGAGCTTGGTTTCGCAATCATAACCGCTTATTAATTCATCGTTCCCAGCCTGCTCTATCATGTTCCGGCGGTTTATTGGCCATCCCACAAGAGGGTTCACCAGCATGGTCTTTCGGATATCCTTTATTACTGCATATTTTTTCAGCTGGGGATTTAAACCCCAACTGATGCCTGTTTCAAGATTCACGATCATCGGGTAAGGCGGAACTGTTTCTGGCCCTTTTAGTTTTTGCAAACGGTATACGTTATCCTTTACATAAATTTTATACAGAAAATCTTCATGTGGATCTGTTATGACGATATCAGCAGTAAATTGTGCTCCCTGGACAATTAAAGGAACAGCTACCAGCAAAATACTAAAAAAGAGTGTCAATAATCTGGAAACCATTTTTTGCCCTAAATCTCTCAACGGTCAGAAAAATATTAATACGTTGTTTTATTGTAGATAAAACTCATCAATTCACCCGTCTCATCACCATAGTGTAGCCATCCGGGGGGTCTTCTTTGAAAGCGGATGGATATTTGGCTTGAGGCGATAAACGGATCTCCAGTTTACCGTCCGGCAGGAACCTGAAAATACCAAAACTGGTGGTATATTCTGATCCGGGCAGACCGCACTGCATCAGACAGATGTCGATTCTTGGCGGTGACGTCTGTTTGTTTATTTTGTACTCCCCTTTTTTGGAAACCCGGTCTCCATCCTGCAGAACCTCCACCATAAAATATGTATTGTTATCAAAAAAAGTCATGTATCCCGTTTTTACACGCTTGGTCGGTGTCATCTGCCATTTACCGATAATGGAACTGGGCGGAACGTTTCCGGCTCTTTTTGAAACTGCTGCCGGGGATGGAGATGCGGACTGAACCCGGCTCTGGCTGGATGCTGCCTGGCCAGGCGTAATCTTGACAAGCTCCACCCGTCTGTTTTTAGCCCGGCCTTCTTTGGTGTCATTGGTTGCAACCGGCATGGTTTCGCCGTAGCCTCTGGGTATCAGCCTGCCCGAATTGATCCCGAAAAGTTCAAGGAATAAGCACACCGTGTTTGCTCTTTTATCGGAGAGGGTCATGTTATATTCGTCTGGTCCCTGATTGTCCGTATGCCCTTGAACCTCCAGATATAAGTCCTGATATATCTGCATGAGTGTTACGATGTGCATCAATTGTTTAACAGATTCAGGCTTGAGAAATGCCTTATCAAGATCAAAAAGAATCCCATATAATATGACCTTTCCATCTTTATCAAGAGCGGCTTTCAGCTCTTTTGGGCCAAAGGTCATGGACTGCTTCATTCCCTTTTCATCAATAATTCTCAGATATTGCTGGCCCAGTCCCGCATTTACCTCCAACTGACACCATGTTTTACCTCCGTCATCTCTTGGGATCGTAAATGTCAGAACGCCACCTTCGTAAAGAATTTTTCCTCCCTTTTCAATGGCAGCATTCTTGTAGTTTTCATAGAATTCTAACCTGGATATATCCTTTACTCTTCCACCAGATGAATTTCTGACTTCATACAGGAGCTTATAATATTCGCCTTTAACTTTCTTTTTCTCCCGCTTTTTTGTCTGTTCATTTGTGACATAAAAATCAAATGCTTCGAATTTTTGGTAACCACTCATATTTTTCGCCAGAACAGACCCTGGAAAGGGACGGATTAAAGGATGTTCTTTTACAACCTTTGCCAGAGCGGTGTCTTCAATTGAAATTGAAAAGGATAAAATTATTGTCATAAAAAAAAGAAAGAAAAGTGTTCGGTGTTTAAGAAGACTCATGATTCACCTCCAAAATTGTTCATAATATTTAGAGCCAGTGAACTTCCTATGATATACGGGACTTGAAAGAAGGGTACACATGTGCAACTTAGGAAATTGTTTTTATCTCTGTCAACAGATTTTAATATACCTGATCGGCTTTGTCCGGATCCAAGACTCTTTTCATCGCTACAAGAATTTTCATAGGATATTTCCCCCACCAGTCTCAGTCGCCTTTCATCTTGACTAATTATACCACGTGGTAGTATAATTAATCAAGACGTAGTGTTACGTAGTGTTACTTCTTCAATATGATGATTTTCAGGGAGGGTGTTCATGGAAACCGGTGAATTAGTCGATATTCGGAAAAGGCTCAAAAAAACCCAGAAGCAAATGGCAGAGCTGCTGGGGGTCTCGATCAAGGCGGTGCACAGCTACGAGCAGGGATGGCGGAAGATACCTGCGCATGTGGAAAGGCAGGCCTTTTTTCTCCTGTCCAGGTCCCGGGAAGCTGGAAGAAACCTGAAAACATGCTGGACGGTGAAGAAGTGTCCCTCGGAGATTAAGGAAAAATGCCCGGCCTGGGAGTTCAGATCCGGGACCCTCTGCTGGTTTATCAACGGCACTATTTGTGAGGGAACGGCCCACAGTACCTGGAAGGAAAAGATGAAGGTATGCCGCGAGTGCGAGGTCCTGGCCCCCTTACTTTCCAATGGCCGAACGGCGGGATGACCTGGCAGTATGAGATGAGAAGGAGAGAGAAAATGGGAAAGATGGTAGCGGATGTGATAGGCGTTGTAGGGAATACACCCCTCGTGCGGCTGAACCGGATGATCAGTGGGTTCAGTGCCGCAGTGTACGCAAAACTTGAATCGCAGAATCCCCTTGGGTGCGTGAAGGAGCGAATCGGCGTTTCCATGATTCAGGCTGCAGAAGATCAGGGGCTGATCGGTCCGGGTGCAACAATCGTAGAACCCACGAGCGGGAATACGGGCATCGCCCTGGCCATGGTGTGTGCCGCCAGGGGATACCGTCTCATCTTAACTATGCCGGAGACCATGAGTATGGAGCGGAGAAAGCTCCTCAAACACCTGGGGGCGGAGCTGGTCCTTACGCCGGGTCCGGGGGGGATGAAAGGGGCAATCAGCAAGGCGGAAGAGATCCTGCAGAATACGCCCGGAGCGTATATGCCAAACCAGTTTACCAACCCGGCCAATCCCGAGATTCACCGGAAGACCACAGCAGAAGAGATCTGGCGGGACACCGACGGTAAGGTAGATATTCTTGTCTCAGGCGTCGGGACCGGCGGGACCATCACCGGTGTCGCCGAGGTGATCAAAGAGAGAAAACCTTCGTTTCGTGCGGTGGCGGTTGAGCCGGCGGATTCCCCGGTGCTTTCAGGCGGAAGTGCCGGACCTCACAAGATTCAGGGGATTGGCGCGGGATTCGTTCCAGAGGTTCTCAATACTTCCATCATTGACGAGGTTATCACCGTATCCAACGAGGATGCCTTTGAAACGGCGCGTCGGATAGGAAAAGAGGAGGGGATCCTGTGCGGCATCTCATCGGGAGCGGCTGCGTGGGCAGCCCTGGAAGTGGCCCGCAGAACGGAGAACGAAGGAAAGCTCATCGTGGTTGTTCTGCCCGACACCGGGGAGCGTTACCTGAGCACCGACCTAATTGTGGCCTGAAGGAATCAATGAGACTGTGAATAATATTTGTTGCAATATTCCGCGAATTGCTCTCTGTCCAATGCCGCAATTCTTGAGTAAAGATTTGTCATAAATGTTCTTGGCAGTTTTACCTTCTCATTCGAAAAAACCGCCTTATTGTCCTTCAGCATTTTCCAGTATTCCGTCCCCGAAGCCAAGATGAAGCGGATGAAATATTCAAATGACTCGTTTCCGGGCGGCAGGTAGGTATTGTATTCGATCGCTCCCGGCAAATCATTATTGAATGTTTCATCTAACATTTTGTTGAGTATTTTCAAGAGATCCTGCTCATGCTCGAAATAGACCTGGGGCCAGAAAGTCCTTTTCCTGGCATCGTTATCTTCAATGAAATCTCTGATTATGTTCAACTTTTGCAGAAATGTTCCGAAAGATACGGCTGTTTCCTTCAATTTCCTAAAGGACCCTTCGGTAACATTTGTACCCTTTAACTGCAAAAGTTCCGTCAGGTAGATACCAACTGTTCCGGCGACATAATAACAATAGCCATTAAGATCTTCCGGGGTATTGATAACCCGTTTGAGGAATTGGCACATCCCTTCAGCCATTTCCAGAGTCCATTTTTTTGACATCGTTTTTTCCTCTTTGGAGAGGGTATTGTAAAGGCTGATGATATGCTCATAGTTTTTGAATACGAAAGATTCATCCTGCGGAGTAACCTGGAGCATTCGCTTTCTTAATTCCGGGGACCATGTATCTTTTTTGAGATGCTGGCAAAAAACTTTAATCAAGTCGATTTTTTCCCCAACATCAAGGACGGTTGAGTCTTCAATGGTATCGATGGTTTTGTTGAGGTTGTATTGAACCATGACCGGGACTTTGAAACGGTCATCAAGCTTGAGAAGAGGGATCGAAAAACTACGGGATTGCTGAATGAGCGTTTCCTCATTAGCATTTTTCCACGAACGAATTACGGGATCTCGGCCGTTTCTTGTTTCATTCATATGGTTTCTCTGTCGGAAAGCGGGTTCCACCCAACAATTTCATAACTCCACCGGCATGGTAATATTTCAATAACCCAAGCAAGGGATGCCATTTCACCCGTGATGGCGGCCAGAGGTGCCGGTGCCCAGGAAAAGGCCTTCAGTGAATGCTCTGATAACAACAGAAGACTATATTCTATTTAATACAAAAAGCTCAACAATCTTTTTTTCACTATATCCAGAATACCTTCCGAACACGCATTTCTCACGGCCAATCTATTGTTGCAGCGGATAGCCTTGTATCCAAAGGACTCTCCACCACCTCGCTACGAAGGCATGTGAGAAAAGCGGGCTAAACCTCGTATGGGTTGAACAGATCTTTAAATGCCGCTTGACAGGCATACCACAAAGTGACATATTTTATGGAAAGACGAACTAGATGCAGAAGATTCCCACCCGGTTGAGCGCATGGGAATGTACAGTCAGCCTTCTTATCCTTCCAGGTACGTGGATATTTCCCCGATGCACTATTTCAAGTCGCGTAGAAGCAGGGGATCTTGCAGGATCAGGTAAGACGCGAATGTGGTGAGAAAACGTTTTTTGAAAACCTGCTGTTCGGTGAGGAGGAGAAATGAATGAATGAAGTACTGCTCAAGGAGACATTAAGCCCGCAGATAATCAGGCTCAGGATTGATGCGCCGATCATTGCCCGGAAAAGAAAACCGGGGCAGTTTGTGATTCTTCGCGTCCATGAAAAGGGCGAACGAATACCCTTGACTATTGTTGATTCCGATCCCGATATCGGCACGATCACTCTCATTTTCCAGGTGGTGGGCAAGACAACTCATATGCTCTCAGAGCTCAAAGAGGGCGACAACATCCTTGACTTGGTTGGTCCACTGGGGAAGCCGACTGCGATTGAGTGTTTTGGCACTGTCGTGGTCGTTGGAGGAGGGATAGGAGCAGCGGTAGCATATCCCATTGCCAAAGGAATGAAGTATGCGGGAAACAAGGTGATCACGATCCTCGGTGCAAGGAACAAGAATTTGCTCGTTCTGGAAGGAGAACTCGCTTCGGTTTCAGATGAAATCATCGTGACAACGGATGATGGATCGTACAAGCGGCATGGGATGGTCACCGAACCTTTGAAAGAACTCCTGGAGAAAGGGAAAATCAATGAGGTTTTGGCGATCGGTCCTGTTCCAATGATGCGAGCGGTGAGCGAGATGACAAAACCATATAACGTCCGAACCCAGGTCAGTCTAAATCCCATCATGGTAGACGGGACAGGGATGTGCGGTGCCTGCCGGGTAAATATCGCAGGCAGAATAAAGTTCGCGTGTATTGACGGGCCTGAATTTGATGGACACCAGGTGGATTTTAGAGACCTTCAGATGAGGTTGACCGCGTACCGCGAAGAGGAAAAACAGTCCTATGAGCAATACGTAACCTGGATAAACCGGAAATGACAAATGTCAAAGCTCAAATATCAATGGAAATCCAAATGCGTCAATAACAAAACTTATCATTCTGATATTCACGAAAGGTTCGTCTGATTTTCAGGAGGCACATCGTTGGACAAGAAGGGGAAAAGGAAAAAGATAAGACCGTACCGGGTCCCGGTGACTGAAAGGGCGCCGGCCGAACGGGTGCAGGACTTCAGAGAGGTGCCTTTGGGATATACCGTGAGCCAGGCAAGGGACGAGGCAGGTCGGTGCCTCAACTGCAAGAACCGCCCCTGTAAGGGCGGATGCCCGGTAGGTATCGATTGCGGTGGATTTGTGGCCAAGGTGCACGAGGGAGATTTCCTGGGCGCTGTAAAGCTCGTGAAAGAAAAAAATCTGCTCCCTGCAGTAACAGGACGAGTTTGTCCCCAGGTGGAACAGTGCGAAGGCCCCTGTGTTATCGGGAAAAAAGGGACTTCAGTGGGGATTGGAAATCTGGAGCGGTTTGTGGCTGACTGGGAGCGGGAACACGGCGTGGTTCTCCCGGATAAAGCGCCGCCCACCGGAATGAGCGTGGGAATTGTCGGGTCCGGCCCATCAGGCTTAACGGTCGCCGCAGACATGATCCAGTTTGGTCACAGTGTCACCATTTACGAAGGGCTTCATGAACCCGGCGGCGTCCTTGTTTACGGCATCCCTGAGTTCAGGCTGCCAAAATCCATCGTTGCGGAGCAAATCGCATCCCTCACTCAACTGGGCGTTGAAATAGAAATGAATCAGATTATCGGGAAGACGCTCACCGTGGACGACTTGCTTCAAATCCATGATGCTGTTTTTATCGGGGTGGGGGCCGGTGCTCCCATTTTCATGGGAATCCCGGGAGAAAATCTCATTGGAGTCTATTCTGCAAATGAATTCCTTACGCGGTCAAACCTGATGCGGGCATACAAGTTCCCGGAGTGGGATACTCCGATG